>JALWDQ010000705.1:0-9376 GCA_027039625.1 Calditrichia bacterium
GAACAAACGGAGCATACAGTTCCTGCATAATTTTAGCCACTTCCGGGTTACTGGTTCCAATCACTACCCGATCAGGATACATGAAATCGTTAATGGCCGCCCCTTCTTTTAAAAACTCCGGATTGGAAACTACATTCACCTCGTAATCGGTTTCTTTTTCGATGGTTTCTTTCACCAGTTTTGCGGTTCCGACCGGGACAGTACTTTTATCCACCACAATTTTAGGTGCGTTCATATTTTGCCCGATGGCTTTCGCCACAGCCAGAACGTGGGATAAATCTGCAGAGCCATCTTCATCTGGCGGGGTTCCTACTGCAATGAATAATATATCGGAGTTATGGACGGTATATTTCATATCCGTCGTAAATGTAAGCCGCCCTTTTTCTACATTCCGGGCTATCATCTTATCTAATCCCGGTTCGTAAATGGGGATAATTCCCTGTTTCAACTTATTAATTTTTTCCTCATCCTTATCCATGCAAATCACCTGATTTCCGGTCTCGGCGAAACAGGCGCCAGCGACCAATCCCACATATCCAGAACCGATGACAGCTAATTTCATACATCCTCCATAATCTTGTGTGGTTTTTATTCTCTATTCACCTATACCCGTGCTTTTTTATGCCGTTTTAAATCGTGCCCATAATACTGATAGTAATGGTAGTAATAATAGTAGTAGTAAGTCCCGTATGTTTTTTCAATCTTCACACCATTCAGCAGACATCCGAATATGTTTGCATTGGCATTTTCCAGCAAGACCTTTGCTCGTTTCACCGCTTCCCGATGTGTTTGATGCGCTTTAATTACCAGTACCATTCCATCCATGTTGGGACTCAAAACAGCGGCATCGGTTACAGCAATCACCGGCGGACTATCGAAGAGTATTACATCGAACTTTTCTTTCAATTCTTCTATCAGGGTAATCATCTCATCCGAAGCCAACAATTCCGAAGGATTGGGAGGTAACGGTCCGGAAGTAATCACAAATAAGTCGTCGATAAACGTTGGTTTGATAATATCTTCGGCAATGGCTCGGCCCATCAGGTAATTGGTTAAACCATTTTCTTTCTTTAAATTAAAAATACTGTGAATCACCGGACGCCTCAAGTCCGCATCGATTAAAACGGTTTTACTTCCCATCTGAGCCATGGTAATGGCCAGATTGGCCACAGTGGTGGATTTACCTTCTTTCGGAGCAGCACTGGTAATTAGCACCACCATTTTTTTACTGTGTTTATTCTTGAACTGAATATTGGTTCGTAGGGTACGATACGCCTCAGAAATAGGCGATTTGGGGTCGAAATGGGTGATTAACCGTGTTGCAATTTGGGAAACCTCCTCTAACTCCCCTTGATTTCCATTCCGGGAATGAATCTTCTTGGCAACTTCTTCGGCGTGTATTTCGGGTATAGTGGAAAGAATCGGAAAACCCATTCGCTCCAGTTCTTCCGGATTTTTAATGGAATTATCCAGATATTCCAGTAAAAACGTTAAACCAATACCCAGACCCAGACCAATTAAAGCCCCAAGCATCAGATTTAATTTTTTCTTGGGTTTAATGGGATAAAGCGGCATAATAGCCCAATCCAGTATGCTCACATTTTCCCGTTGCCCCGCTTCAGAAATGCGTGTTTCTTCCAGCTTCTGAGTCATCAGCATGTACGTTTCTTTATCCACTTCCATCTGGCGGGTTAAACGAGCTAATTCCAGCGCTTTATCCGGCAACTGCTCCAGCTCCGCTTCGTAATTATTCACAATATCCTGCAAAGCGTTAATTTTAGCACGAAGCCCTTTGATTTGCGTTTCTACTTCCAGAATCTTTTCCGTTAGCGATTGAGCAATTTGCAAGGGATCGGCAACCATGGTGGTCGCAGCAATATTTTGCGCTTCTTCCTGCAATTTTTTCTTAATAGCGTTTAAACGGTTTTCAATGGATTGCATTTGCAGTTTGTATTCAGAGGGATCCACTCGATCTTGCGACAACAGAGTTTCGTAAGTCACTTTCTCTCCCACCAATCGGGCATATTCTTCTTGCAATTGCACTAACACCGGGGAAGCATTCACCACTACATCCTGTGCCAGGTTCTTTCGCCGTTCTTCCAGTTGCTTTTCCAGCGATTTCTTTTGTTCCAGATATCCATCCAGTTCGACAATGGTCTGGTTTAAAAGCGCCTGGGCTTCGGCTAACCGGGTAATTGTTTCCTGTGTGCTTTCATCCAGTGCTACAACTCGTTCCCGCTGTCGGTATTCTTTGAGTGCTTCTTCTGATTTTCGCAGCTCTTCAGCTTTTTTCTCCAGTTGCTTTTCTAGGAATTGGCGTAGTTCTTTAAACTCTACCCGATTGAACTCCCGGTTCAAATTGCGGTAGGTTTGCATAATCACGTTACAAATCTTTGCCGCTTCAAAAGGACTCCCCGCTTGAAATTTGATTTCAATCACATCGGCATCTTTTTTAGGAGAGACTTCAAGATGCCCCATAATCCATTCCGTTTGTGCTCGAAAATCCATATAAGAACCGTCATCCGCAGGCTGAAATATTTCCAGAGAGTCCCGAAATGGTACCGATTCCAGAAAACGAACCACGGATTCCGCCAATCGCCTGCTCTGCAGAATCTCCACCTGATTGGTAATTAGCGTGGTCTGGTTTCCAAAATAATTCAAATCGAATAACGCTCTCTCCATAGAGCCTTTACTCTCTACCATGATTTTACCGCTGGCCTCATAAACAGGATGTGCTGTAAACGTGAAAATAGCTGTAGCAATTACCACCACCACAAACGAGAGAATAATGATCCAGCGACCCCGGTAGAGAATACGAATATAATCCTGTAAACTTACCTGTTCTTCTTCCGGTTGTTCAAATTCTCTAAAAGGCTCCACAACAAACCTCTTCTGTTTAATTATAAACAAATTATCATCGAAAATTTAGCAAAATACTTAAGCATATATTATCGTAGATCAACAACTTCCACTCCCTCAGGAATCTGAAAAGTAAACGTTTTATCAGTAACGGGGGGATTTATTTCCAGTGTCTCAATTTCATACACAGATTCGTTATCGTTATAATCCACATACAACACTTTTTTTAATAACCAGGTTTTATCCTGAATCCACACTTTGATATACTGAAAGAAACTCTCGTCCGGATTTTTGGGGGTTAATTTAACTACGTATATTTTATGCTTGTTTTCTTTGAACTCATCAACAACCTGACTATAATATAAATCATTTATTTGAAAAAGAAAATTGTTTAAAAAAACATCCTGCTGCGATTTCTTGGCATAATCGATGAGAACCTGGTTATCCAGTTTATTGTAACGCCAGAACGTTTTACCATCACTTACAATAACCTGGTCTTCTGTTTCGAGCCTGAATTTATCATTCTGGGTTAAATATAATGTGCCAAAAATCTCATTTTTAATTCCTGTTAATTTAAATTCGCTTATTTGTTTAAAATCCACCTTCATAACGGAAATATTTTTGTATTTTTTCTGGAATTTCTTGATGATTTTTTCCACATTGGTTCCAGCTAAAAGTAATCCTACAACTGCTAAAAGTATCAAGACCATTTTATATCGCATATGCCTCTCCTTAATCTTCAGGTGAATATTCAGAAACTAAAACATCCCGGGCTTTTCCTTCTTTCATGGGACCTACAATACCCGCCTCCTCCAGTTCATCTACAATGCGTGCTGCCCGAGAGTAACCAATCTTCAATTTCCGTTGCAACAGAGACACAGAGCCCTGTTGATATTGAATCACTATTTTTTTCGCTTTTTCAAACAACTCATCTCGCTCGAACGCTTTTGCCGATCCGGGTCCGTTGGTAGTGCGAGAGCGCACCAGTTTCAGTTCATAAGGAGGGAACTTGGGTTGTTTTCTGATGTGTCGAATGATGCGCTCCACCTCTTCGGTGGTAATCAAAGGATTTTGTAATCGGATGGGCTTCATGCTGCCCGGGCTCAGGAAGAGCATATCGCCCCGGCCTATGAGTTGCTCTGCACCGTACATATCCAGAATCGTTTTAGAATCAGGACGGGTGGCAACCTGGTAAGAAATACGTGCCGGGAAGTTTGCTTTGATTAAGCCGGTGAGGATGTCCACCGACGGCCGTTGCGTGGCAACAATAAGATGGATGCCTACTGCACGTGCCATCTGTGCCAGACGGGTAATGGGCTCTTCCACTTCACGGGTAGCAGAAAGGATTAAATCCGCCAGCTCATCTATAACAACCACCAGGTAGGGAAGTTTGCGCAGATTCTCCGGATGCTCTCCCTTTTGCAAATACTCCTCTACTTTACGATTGTAATGGGTGATTTCCCGCACTCCCAGATTGGCCAGTTTATCGTAACGCTCTTCCATTTCGTTTACCACACTGCGTAATATCATAATTGCATTCTGGGGATGGGTAATGACAATCTCGTCCAGCTCTTTACAGGTTGCCAGGTAATGATCCTTTAATTTGGCGTAGATGGAAAGTTCCAATTTTTTGGGATCAATCATCACAAATTTTAAATCGCTGGGAGGAATGCGGTACAACAAACTGGCGATCATGGTATTGATGCCAACACTTTTCCCGGAATTGGTTGCTCCGGCAATCAACAAATGGGGCATCTTGGTCAGATCTGCTACATACACCTCCCCGGAGATGGTTTTTCCCATCCCCAATGGCAGATTTCCCTGAAAATTGATAAATGTTTCCGAACGAACAATGGAGCGGAAATGTACGATGGAAGGATTCCGATTGGGAATTTCGATACCTACAGCCGCTTTTCCCGGAATGGGGGCAATAATACGAATACCGCGTGCCTGCATATTCAGAGCCAGATCGTCCTGCAAGTTGGTGATTTTGCTGATCTTCACCCCCTGTGCCGGTTTTACCTCGTAAAGCGTGATTACCGGTCCCTCCACCACCCGGGTAACCGTGGCTTTCACCCCAAAATCGGCAAGGGTATTTTCCAGCAATCGAGCATTCCCCTTTAACTCTTCTTCCGAGAGATGGTAATCTTTCTGGGGCTGCTCAATCAGCAAATCCGTGGAAGGAAACTGATAGCGGGAGAGAGAATCCCGTACCAGGGAATCGTAATCCAGTTCCTTTTCTTTGTGGACTTTTTGCACTTCGAATCCCAATTCACCGGATGTTTTTTCCGTTATCTCTTCAGAAGTGCCGGAAATCTCCTGCTCCTCCGTAATTTTCGCGGATTCGGGTTCTTCCTCCTCTTCAGTATGGATAATTTCGATGGATTCTTCTTCTGATGAAATTTGCTCTTCTGGGCGTAACTCAGGTTGTTCCAATTCCCCGGGTATTTCTTCCGTTCGTTCAATTTCGGGGCTTCTTTTAGTTGGTGCCGGTTTCTTTTGTATCTTCTTTTTATGGGGTAAATGAATTCCCTGCACTAATCTTCCCAACCTCCGGACAGCAGCAATCAGCGAAGTGTACACAAACACCGGCACAGAAGAAATGCGCAACCGGAAGCTCACCACCGCAAGAATTAATACCGAAACTCCATACAGGAGAGCTGCACCAATGGGACTGAAAAACCGTACCAGAAACACAGCTATGACCCCGCCAATAAAACCGCTGGGATAGAACACCTCCAGATTCCCCAGCGTGTGTATGGAACGCGGTAATACCAATCCCACCGAAATAATGAACGCCCAGAGGGTACTTAAAATGGAAAAACGAAGCAGTTTCCGAAGGGGTTGTTGAAGAAGTAAGTAAATACCCGCCAGCCCTATTAACAACGGAAAAATCAACGCCGGATATCCCAGCGTCCACTGGAATAACGGTGCAGAGATGGTGGCCCCGGCAATTCCCAGCCAGTTTTTAACCCGGTAGATGTTATTCTCGTCCAGAAAACCAGTGGGATCGCCCGGATGATACGATACCAGTGCCAGCGTGAGTAAAATTCCCAGCGCAATCAACAACAGACCGTACACTTCGTTCCGAACAGACGAGCGGGGATGAGAATCCCGATTGGAAGCTGATGTTTTCCGTTTTTTATTCTTTTTTCTTCGATAAATAAACTTCATTCCAGACAAAATTTTAGTGCCAACAAATATAATTCATTCATAAACTTATATCAATAGACTTCTGTTTCTATGGAATAAAGATGCGCTGCTTTCCAGGCGGTAAGAAAAGCAATTTACCAGAATTTTTAGCAGAAAATTGGGAAATTTATTGCCCCCATCAATTTTTTAGTCCCTTTCAGAAATAGAAAAGGGAAACGAAAAAACTTCGTTTCCCCCGGTAAAATCAGAACAATTTTTAGGCTATTACACAAAAGGCGTTTTCACAATTTTAGCCGGTGCAGTTCGTCCTCTCGCCGAAATTTCAATCTCCTCACCAACGTGAGCATACTGAATATTGACATAACCCAGACCAATATTTTTCTCTAAAATGGGAGAATAACATCCGCTGGTGACGTGTCCAATTTCCGTGCCATTTTTAAGAATTGGATAGTGATGTCGGGGAATCATTTTACCTTCCACCACAAATCCCATTAATTTTCGCTGGATTCCTTCTTCCTTCTGTTTGCGAAGTGCTTCACGTCCGATAAAATCGCCTTTATCCAGCTTGGTAATCCAGCCCAGTCCCGCTTCTAGAGGGGTGGTGGTTTCATCAATGTCGTTTCCGTAGAGGCAGTACTTTTTCTCCAACCGCAATGTGTCCCGGGCCCCCAGGCCGATTGGAGCAATTTCAAATTCCTCTCCAGCCTCCATAATTTTCTCCCACACTTCTACCGAGTATTTTCGATCAAAATAAAGTTCGAATCCGGGTTCACCGGTGTACCCGGTGCGGGAGATAATCATATCCACCCCTGCTAATTGCCCTTCGGTAAACCAGTAGAATTTAATGGAAGCCAAATCCACCTCGGTGAGCTTCTGTAGCACCGCTTCGGCATTTTTACCCTGTACTGCAATCTGGGTTATGCCGTCGCTAATGTTCTCCACCTCCACACCATCTATTTTATTTTCCAGAATCCACTGATAATCCTTCTCCGTGTTGGCAGCGTTCACCACCAGCAAGTAGTGATCCTGACGGCGGTAGCAGATTAAATCATCCACAATGCCGCCATCGGGATAACACATAGTGGTGTATTGAGCCTGATGAACCGCTAACCGGGAAGCATCGTTCACCGTCAGGTAATTCACAAAATCCAGTGCTTTTTCTCCCCGAATAACAATCTCGCCCATGTGCGACACATCGAACATACCTACTGAAGTCCGCACTTTTTTATGCTCTTCGATGATACTGGTATATTGAATGGGCATCAGAAATCCCGCAAATTCCACCATTTTAGCGCCCAATTTGACGTGGACATCATACAATCCCGTTTTTTTAGGTTCCAATTGGTTCTCCTTTCTCGTTATTCCGGTTTAGAAATGATTAGTTCTTCTTTTAAACGATTAAAATATTTCAGCAACACAATAACGGAGGTAGCGGAGGCAATGAGAAAAAGGGAACGTGCCTCCCCTATTGCAATGTACAAATTGCTGAATATCAGCGCTGCCACACCGGATAAAATGTACTTTTTAGTCACTAAATACAAAAGGGCGAAAATAGCCAACCAGAAAATAACTAACAATGGTTTCAGAAAAAGAAAAATCCCCGCCAATGTGGCCAATCCCCGTCCACCGCGAAACTTTAGCCAAACCGGGAAGACATGTCCCAGTACCACTGCCACCGCGGGAAAAACGAGTTGACTCCCACTCACAAAATGTTGGGCCAGAACCATCGCCAGCATTCCTTTTCCGGCATCAATCAGCAGTACGACACCACCCCAAACACGGGAATGGGTGGTGCGGATGAAATTAAAGGTACCCACATTCCCGCTTCCGGAACGGCGTACATCTGTACCATACACCCACTTCCCCAGTAAATAGGCGGTGGGAAATGTTCCAATGAAATATGCAGCAACCGTTATCCAGAATAATTCCATACGCAATTCCCTTTAACAGAACAAATTTAGACGTGTGATAAAAAAAGAATCAAGGAAAATAAAAAATAAAAGGTAGGCGTCGCAGAAAGATTGCATGAGGAGAGAAACACGTTTCTTTCAATTTTTAAACAAGCAGTATTCCTGGGGCAAAAACAGAGAGGGGAAAGAATAAAAATCGATGAGAAATTAGATTATTCATTCACCTGACAGGGCTACAGATAGGATTTTACCACCGGAAATTCCAGGTGCATGGTCATTATTTCTTTTCGGGCACTAATCTCCAGATAACCCTTATTTTGTTCCAGACAAAAAGCCAGAAACGGAAGGTCAATCCCTTCCATCTGGTTGCGGGCAATGGTGGTTGCATCCCCTTTAATCTGGATGGGAAAGCGTAAATTGACATCTTCCGGTGTGTGGAAATCTCCCATCATTTTCATATCAATAGCTGCCCGCTCATCCTCATAGGAACTCTCTATCTGGAAGTAATATTCGGAATTCTCAAACACAAATTTCCGGAAAAAGAGATAACATTCATCCAGTACACCGGTAATGGAGAAATAAATCATCCGAAATTGGGGAATATTATTGGCATATCTTTCCTGAAGTTCCACCTGATGTTTAAAGAACAAATCGCTGGTAAAAAAACGCACTTCCTCGCGCAATAAGCGATTTAAATTAATCTCCACCGGCTGGAAATATTTTTCATTAATGATTTTGTAACTCAAATTTTCCAGCAGAGATTGAATTTTGAAACTCATTTTCAGGAGTTCGTCCAATTCCTTAATTTGGGGGTATTTGTAATTTAACAACTCCAGCCGCCCATTAATGGTACCCAGAGGTCCATTGATGTTGTGAATCAAGCCCGGAATGAATTCCCCGATAAATTGTTTGTACTTGGCTTGCGGAGGAATTTTAATAAATTTTTCTTCACCCGGATACTGAATGAAAACCATCAGGGAGCGGATTTGACCTTCATCCTTTTTAAGGCGCAAAAAAGTCCGGAAAGGGCCTTCAACACGTCCCTGTTCATCGCGAAAGAACAAATTTTTTATGGCATGATCTTTTCCCTGAAACCCTCCCAGCAATCCGGACAAATCCAGTGAATTAGGTTCCAGGAAATCCCGCTGAAAGAGAAAGGTGGAGAGGTTGCTTTCGTTCCACCCTAAAAAACTGCGATGACCCGGATGCAGATCCACCAGTCGCCATTTGGGAGAAAAAATAAGCAGAAACATTTCCGAAAATTCCAGAAAAACATCCAGTTGAGATGCACCCAAGCCGTTCATTCGCACTTTTCCCTTTTACTTAATATCCACCGTTTTCGTCAAAAAGCCCGTTTCGAAATTTGATACAAAATTACGAAAAAATTATGGAGAATCCAAATTAAGCG
Organism: Calditrichia bacterium; assembly: GCA_027039625.1. Taxonomy (GTDB): domain Bacteria; phylum Calditrichota; class Calditrichia; order RBG-13-44-9; family RBG-13-44-9; genus JALXCH01. The sequence continues at coordinate 9,331 of JALWDQ010000705.1, forward strand.
ACTTCTTTTTCCGGAAATAATTCTTTCAATTCTTCCGGAGAAGGAG
>JALWDQ010000706.1:0-2971 GCA_027039625.1 Calditrichia bacterium
TGCCCCCATTAAACGAGAATTCCCCAAAGTGGGTCGTAACGATCCCTGTCCCTGTGGAAGTGGTTTAAAATACAAGAATTGCCATGGGAAGAAGGCCTGATCCTTCTCGCATGGAATATCTTTCGGGCTAAATCGGGAGTACTTATGCGCAACGCATTACAACGCCATTTTATCTTTACTCTTTTAATTTTTTTATCGTTTTTAACATCCGTTTCTCTGGCACAAAAATTACCTCCTAAACCCACCCAATGGGTAATGGATTATGCCGATAAATTAACCCCCGAACAGGAGCAATGGCTAAACCGGGAGTTGCGAGCCTACGAGGACAGTACCTCCAACCAGATTGTGGTGGCTATTTTCCCGGATGCACAGGGGTACCCGGTGGAGGAATTCAGCATTCGTCTGGCCGAAGCCTGGAAAGTGGGGCAAAAGGGTCGGGATAATGGAATCATTCTGGCTGTGTTTCTTAAAGAGCGGAAAATTCGCATTGAAGTAGGCTACGGGCTGGAGGACAAGGTTCCCGATGCCATTGCCATCCAGATTGCCCAGAATGTAATTGCCCCCTATTTTCGGGAGGGGAAATTTTTCGAAGGGTTGCGTGCCGGAGTGGAGCAGTTGATGCAGGCGGCTGCCGGGAAGTACAAAGGAATTCCCCGAAAAGCCCGAAAAAAAGAGGATGACGAATTTCCCTTTGCACTCATTGTATTTTTAATTATTGTGATTTTAATTTTTATTTCCAGCCGCAGGAACCGGGCGACGGTTTCCCGGGGTGGCTGGCGCGGCGGTGGCCCCTTCTTCTGGGGTGGTTTTGGAGGTTTTGGTGGAGGAGGTAGTTCCGGCGGAGGTTTCGGAGGGGGCGGTTTCTCTGCCGGTGGAGGGAGCTTTGGTGGAGGCGGTGCCACCGGAAGCTGGTAATCCTGCAAGCACTAATGTATTTCGAACAATGTAGATGGGGAGAAAGGTATGGCGGAACGTTCCAGCAATCCCAATAAATTCTTCTCCAAAAAGGAGAAAGAGCAAATTGTGGAAGCCATTCGCCAGGCGGAAAAAGAGACCTCCGGCGAAATCCGGTTACATCTGGAGAAGAAAGCGGGTAAAGATGTGTTCCAGCGGGCACTGGAAGTTTTTTTTAAGATCGGGATGCACAAAACTGCCCAGCGAAATGGCGTGCTGATTTATTTTGCCACCGGAGAACGCAAATTTGCCATCATTGGCGATGAAGGCATCAATAAAGTGGTACCGGAGAATTTCTGGCAGGATGTGGTGGAACTGATGCGGGAGCATTTCCGCCAGGGGAAATTCTGCGAGGGGGTTTGCCGGGCAATCGAACGCATTGGGGAAAAGCTGAAAGCCTTCTTTCCCTATCAATCCGATGATGTCAACGAACTTTCCGATGACATCTCCATTGGAGAGGCAGAGGATGAAACTGGGGACAAATAGCGCCTTGTAGGACATAAATTTCGGAGGAGAACCCGATGAATCAGACACCGGAACGGGGACAGTGGAGTTCAAAGATTGGTTTTATTCTGGCTGCGGCGGGGTCAGCCATTGGACTGGGAAATGTGTGGCGGTTTCCGTATGTCACCGGCCAGAACGGCGGAGCCGCTTTCGTTTTTGTGTATCTGGGATGTGTGTTGTTAATCGGATTGCCCTACCTGTACGCTGAATTGGCGCTGGGTCGTTACGCTCAGAAAAATCCGGTGGGAGCCATCGCTTCCATCCGCCCCAACAGCCCCTGGGTGTGGGTTGGAGGACTGGGGGTGGTAACCGGTTTATTCATCCTCTCGTTCTATTCGGTGATTGCGGGCTGGACGTTTGGCTACATTTTTAAGATGTTAATGCATAGCCACATGGAATTTGCCAGCTTTGTGGCAAACACTCCCGTGGTTATCTTTTTATTTGCACTGTTCATTTTGTTTACGGTTCTGGTGGTGTATGGAGGGGTTCAGGAGGGAATTGAGAAGTGGTCGAAAATCCTCATGCCGGTGCTTTTCTTCCTTTTATTAATTCTCATTATTTATGTGAATTTTCTCCCCGGTTCCGGTAAGGGATTGGCGTTTTACCTGAAACCGGATTTCAGTAAAATTACCGGAAAGGTGGTGCTGGCTGCGCTGGGACAGGCTTTCTTCTCCCTGAGCCTGGGAATGGGATTAATGATTACTTACGGAAGCTACATTTCCCGGCAGGACAATCTGTTTACTTCCGGAATCTGGGTAGCATTTGCTGACACACTTATTGCCATCATGGCGGGTTTAATTATTTTCCCTGCCCTGTTTGCCATGGGGCAGAATCCTGCAGCGGGGCCGGGATTGGTGTTTCAGGTACTTCCGGCGGTGTTCGAAAAAATGCCGGGCGGTATTTTTATCGGTGCCGTGTTCTTTGTGCTGCTTTCCATTGCCGCGCTCACTTCCACCATTTCCCTGCTGGAAGTCCCCACCGCCTTTCTGGTGGACGAGAAGCGGGTTGCCCGGAAAATTGCCGTATGGTTGGTTGGTGGGGCAACTTTTTTGCTGGGACTCCCTTCGGCACTGTCTCAGGGAGCGGTGGATTGGTTAAGTAAACCCATTTTATGGGGAAAGGAATTTCTCTCGCTCATCGACTTTTTGTTTGGAAATATTTCCCTGGTGGTGGGGGCACTTTTACTCTCCATTTTTGTGGGCTGGGTGTGGGGAGCCCGCCAGGCTGCGGCGGAAATGAGTCAGGGATACCACGGATCACCGATTATTGTAAAAATCTGGATATTTTTAATCCGTTTTGTGGTGCCTGTTTTCATCTTTATCATTTTACTCAATATCTTTAAAATATTTTGATTTTATTCCGCAGTAACATTTGAACGAACCGGATGGGCGCGAATTTACCTAAACCGTTACAAAAGTAGAACAAGCCAGGGAAGGCACCTTCCCCATTTGCCATTCTGAAGTTATCCTCAGGTATCTCTAAAAAACAGGAATGTACATGCTTAGTAGGATGA
>JALWDQ010000707.1:0-972 GCA_027039625.1 Calditrichia bacterium
GAACCATCATATTCAGGGCATCGAACAGGGCGGCGAAAAAGCCAGGCCAGCCGTCCCGAAAACCGGCTTTAAAAAAATAGCGCCGGATAAAACGGGTAGCGGGAAGACTAAACCAGTACCGCCAGGCAGTCGAAAAAGAAGGGCGTACGCCCTGTTCCCACAGGTAGTGAGCTTCGAATCCGGTGTAAAAATCGAATTTTTGCAGGTATTGGGAAATGGTCAGGTAAGGGAAGTGCAGTAAATCGTTATGGAGCTTTCCCACCGCTCCATTAACCTGCAGTTTCTCATGAACGTGTTTTTGAGGAAAAACCGCATGTCCCTTTCGAAAAAGGCGTAACTGAACATCCGGGTACTGGGAACCATGCCGCAACCAGCGCCCAAAATAATGGTTCCGCCGATTCATGGTAAAAGCAACAAAAGCACCCGGGTTCTGAATGCGTTCCCGGATTTCCCGGGCTAATTCCGGCGAAATCCGTTCATCCGGATCCAGATAAAAAATCCAATCCCCGGTTGCCTGTTCCATGGCGAAGGCTTTGTTGACATTCAAATTGGTTAAATTAGGGCGCTGAAATACCCGGCACCCGAGTTCCCGGGCAACTTGCAGAGAATCATCTTCACTCTGGCAATCCACATACACTACCTCATCGGCAAATTGGAGGGTGGGCAATAGTTCACGCAGATGTTCGGCTTCGTTATGCCCAATTATGGTGATGCTTAAGCGAACCGGTTTCATTGAATCTCCTTTTTTCTTTCCAGTATCTGTTGATAAATTTGCAAGGTTTTTTGAAGAACAACTTTCCGGTCGAAACGTTCGCAGGCAGTGCGGCGCGCTTGCTCACTCATCTGCTGACGCGATGATTTGTGAGTAATCAGCAGTTCCATTTTTTCCGCCAGTGCGGATGCCTCGCCAGGGGGAACAATAAACCCTTCCTGCCCATCTGTAATCATCTCTGGCAGTACATTCACCTGACT
>JALWDQ010000707.1:982-9375 GCA_027039625.1 Calditrichia bacterium
GGTTTCCCCATAGCCAGATATTCTGTGGTGATGCGAGAGATGGTTTCGGAACCAAGAGAGCAAACAACACCCACATCAATTGTGTTAAGTAGGGGGCGTACATTCGCCTGTTTATCCAGAAATCGGAAGTGGGAGTGAATCCCCAGTTCAACCGCCATTTGCTCCAGTTCGTTGCGAGAAATTTCCACTTCTTCTCCACTAATAATGAAATAGGCTTCGGGATGTTTTTGCACCATCCGGGCTGCGGCTTGCAGAAAAACGGAATGCCCTTTAATGGGAGAGAGACGTGCCACCATTCCAAAGACAATAGCGTGGTCTGGAATATTCAAGCTCTGGCGAAGATGTACATTGGTGGTATCGGGGGAAAAATATTGGGTGTCGATGCCGCTGTAAATAATGGCGGTTTTTTCTGAGGGAATGGGCCACACCTGGCGGTAGCGTTCTAAATTTGCCCGGCAGGAAAAAATGAAGAAATCCGTTGCCTGCAAATGCAACCACTTGTTGATGGGATGATTCCGCGGCGGACGAACGTCCCCCACCGTGCGAATGAAAGCCACCCGGGGAAAAAGGTTCTTTAAAAGAGCAAAATAAAAATGATCATCCGGACGGTGGGCATTCACTACCTGAATTCCCTGACGGTTTATGAGATGTTGCAGCCGATCGCGATTGCGCCAAATCCAACCGGGAGAAATCCGATTGAGTTTCAGTTCCGGAACAATAGGGAGGTTGAGCTTTTGGGCTTTTTGTAAAGGGGGGAAATCCGGATTCCCGGCCAGCAGCACCGGGTGACCCGCCGCTTGCAGCCATTGAGCAAGAGAAACCGCATAATAGGCCGTGGCATTCCACCAGCGCACAGTAATCAATTGTAACGAAGGTACCGTTTTAATTTCCATCGAAGAAAATTTAGGGAGAAGGGTAGGGGAAAACAAATTGTAACTAATTAACCCGGGGAGAAAAGGATGATCGCTTCAATAAGGTTTTTGTTTACTTAATCTTAAAGGACGAGCCGAAACATTTTTTCTTTAAATGAAACCTGGGAGTAAATGCAAAAACAGAACTTTCCCTTACCTCAAAACGAAGCCGGTAATGGAAGGAAATTCAGATGATTTCCTGAAAAGTTCAATTTTTACTGAATTCCCGTTACCGATGAGAAAAAATTTCTTCCCAATCTTTTTTCAATAACCCCATCCGCACCACGTCGAAATATTCTCCGTCTTTGAAAATTTCCTGGAAAAAAATGCCTTCCAGTTCAAAACCAAATTTGCTGTTTAAATTGATATTGCGAATATTGGTGTCCATGGAATGAATGTACACCTTGTTGAATTTCAGGATGTAAAAGACGTAGTAGAGAAAGAGGAAGGTGGCACGTTTTCCGATGCCTTTCCCGCTATAACCGGATTCTCCCACAAACTTTTTCATTTCCAGCTTTTTACTCTCGTAATCTATATTTTCGGCTCCAATAATTCCTACCAGGGTATTCTGATAGTATATTCCAAAATATTTTCGAGAGGGATCTTCGAACAGATATTGAGTGAGTTCGTAGCGGGATTTGGGCAGTAAATCAATGAATGTCTTTTTAATCTGGTTGTTTTTTAGCCATTGGCACACCGTTGGTACCTGCTCGGGATGTAAGAAAGAAATGTGAATATCTTCCAGCGAGAGCCGTTTGTGCTGGTTCCACTCATTGTGCACGTCGTTTACAGTAAACAGTTTGTTGTAATAGCCGTTTCCTGGGCTTTGTGTTTCGTCTCTGGTCGTAATCTGATCCAGCAAGTGCATGGAAACGGTCACAATATCGCTGTTGTTGATGCCATAGTTGGTAAGTTCTTTGTAGAAGCTTTTCGCCACCAGTTTCAACATTTGATCCTGGCGGTTTTTCAGGATTTTCTGGTAATCTTGCGGGCGATTCATGGTTTATTCTCTCTTTTTTAACGGTTTAGCAGGAATTCCCCCGGCAATGGTGTAGGGTGGAATGTCCTTGGTTACCACAGAGCCTGCGGCAATCACGGAACCATCTCCAATTTTGACACCGGCAGTAACCACGACATTCGAGCCCAACCACACATCATTGCCAATAACAATGTCCCCATAATTCCGGGGTTGGGTACGCATGGGTTTGTCCGGCGCTAACTGATAGTTCGAAGCGTAGAGCATGGTACCGGGCCCCATTAATAAATCGTCTCCAATGATAATTTTAGCATGTTCGTCCGCCTGTAAACATCCCAGGTGATTAATGTGACAGTGGCTCCCGATGAAAATATTTTCCGGATGGGTAAATTTTACCGTGGGTTCAATCCAGGTTCCTTTCCCAACAGCTCCCAGACGATCCAGGGCACTGGCGTGAAATTTGTAATAAAATTCCAGAAATCGGAAAAACCATCGCCAGGTTTTGGGGGAGAAAATCACGGTAAGGACTTGTTTGATCATCGCAAGCTCCTTCTTTAAAAATTTCCTTTTTTGTTATTGAACCGTAGGTTGAGCGAATTCCGAGATTTTCACCGTTTCGCTCTCGCTTGCTTCTTCCTCAGCTATTTCCTGAATTTCATTGTATTGAATATTGCGCAGGGCCACTACAAATCCACTTAACCAGTAAATAATTTCCCCGTATAATCGATTAATGAAAAGTCCCGCAGTTAGAATTCCAATGAGCGCCAGAAGAAGTGCTGTACTTTCTGTAAGATAGGGGTTCGGGTCACGGCAACGATGAGCATCCCTGCGAATGCGGAAAAGAATGATGAAGGTATGAACCAAAAATCCCAAGAATAGGAACAGCCCTAAAAAGCCCCATTCCACTCCGCACAGGAGGAAGGTGTTATGCACATCATGACCGCGTCCCTTATTTATATCTTTCCATTCCGGTTTGTATATGGTGTTAAGGACGATGAATCCGCCTCCACCAATTCCAAAGGGATGTTCCTGCATTATCTGCCAGGCCAGTTTCCAGGCTTCCAGGCGGCCCCGGGCGCTGGAATCCTGTTCATACGTTTTAATGGTCATCTGGCGTTTCACAAACTCTGGTGGAGTGAGTTGGATGAACAAAATAAGAGCAATGACCAGACCCAGAATAAATTGAATGCGCTGTTTAGCTTTTGCCATAAAAAAACCAACAACCACTACTGCCAGCAATCCAATAGTAGCTCCCCGGCTATTTGCCAGAATGATTAGATTGATAATAAACGGAAGCGCAATGAACGAGATAATTTTTTCCCAGCGCTTTCCGTTAAAAAAGTAAAAAATTAAAAAAGGTATGGCTGTAAGCACGTGGGCGGCAATAGCATTCTCGTCTGAGGCATTGGGAGCTACCACCACAACATTCCGGTTTGAACCTTCCTCCGTGGCAATGCGTCCAAAGTCAAATGCTCCCAGTAAAAATACCCAGATGAGCAATTTGTAGTGGCGGGGAATTCGAGGGATTTTGGCAATAAGAAAATAGAGTATGGTAAATTTAAAAAATTCAATAAATTGCTCCATGCTTTGGTCGTAATCTATTGCTAGCAGTTGGGTCACAATGAACTGAAGTACTACCAGAGCCCCCAACCAGTAAATAACAGTAAAATGTTCTGTTTTTATTTTTTGAAGCCGGTCCTGACGAAGAATGTAGGCAATAAGCGTTACAACAGCAATAAGGAGCGAATAACGCAGATTGGGAAAGTGTAGTCCCCACCAAAAAAGTGGAGGATGATTGTACCACTCAAAAATGTACCCCATTAATCCATATACAGGGTGTACGAATGCCAGAATTAAACTGGCGCCGTAAATTGTCACAAAAAATGTTTTTCTTAACATCGTTCAACCAATTGAAATCACGTTGAAATTTAAAAGAGAATTTTAAATGAGTAAATCATAAATTTGGTTCACCAGTAGTTTCCCGTTGTAAGCATCCAGTGCCTCTTGCGGAGTGGACCATTGACTGTTTTCGGCAAAAAAATGATCGATTTCCTTCAGTCGCTCCATGATATCGGAAACATTTTCTGGTTCTGCCCACCAGCCAAGCTGGTTTTCCGTTACAAATCGGCTGGTAGCTCCACGAGCACTGATGGCCAGCATAGGTCTTCCCGTTGCTAGATATTCGTAAATTTTAGCCGGTACCTGAATAGAAGTTCCCGGTTGAATAATAAGCAGCACATGGGAGCGGTACATGTACTCGATAGCTTCCTGGTGTGGTACGGGCGGAACAATTTCCACCAGTTCCTGAATTCCGTACCGCAAAAGGGTGGCCTCCACTTCCGTAGCAAATTGCCCGACACCACCAATGAATCGCACCAAAAATCGCTGGCGCGGGATGGTGCCTTTTTCTATGGCTTCGCCCAGTGCTGTTAAAAAGGGGATAGGGGAACGGTGGCGGTAAAACGTTCCCACATGGGAAATGGTAATGGGACTATCCGGAAGCTCAAATTCCGAGGGAAGATGGTTGAAATCTTCCGGATCGTAACCATTGGGGATGACGGTAGATTTCTGCAAAAGAAGCTCCCCGTAATGGCTTCCGTAATCTTCCTGCAGTTCGGGGGTGTTCAGAATAATGACATCGGCTTGCTGGATGGTTTTCTTTTCCAGCCGCCGGATCATGCGGCGTTTGAAGCGGGTCATTTCCGGATTGTACCACTGTTTACGCGACCAGGGATCCCGAAAATCGGCAATCCAGTGCACGCCGGTTTTTCGTTTGATATGTTCGCACACTACATGGGAGCTCCCCGGTGGACTGCTGGACAGAATGTTCTGATAACCGCCTTCCTGTACCATTCGAATTCCTTCGCGAATTGCCGGGCGAATCCAGAGGGCGTAATTATCGGGGGTATTCAAGTTCAGGGTGATGGCATCTTTCAGACGCTGTATCATCCCTTTGCGCCGGGAATTGGAAGCCGGATCGGAAGAGTTCGCCGCTACCGATCGGTTTCCTCTGTTGCTGCTTTGCTTTTTGGAGGAAGCGGTTTTTTTTCTGCTTTTCATTTCGATGAGTTTTTTTAGAATCTGATAGGCAGGAACACGGAGGATTTCAACGTCCGGGGGTACTTTATTTAGCATAAGGTGATCGTACTTAAACTTTTTGGCAATGGTGGTTTCGTCCACCGTTAAAACTCCAACTTTAACGCCTTTTTCCGTGAGGTAGCGTGCCATGCGCACCAGGCGATGAATGCCGCTGGTGGCAACCGGAGGGAAAATGGCCGTTACAATAAGCAAACTTTTCGCAGATTTCGGGTTCATTCGCACCATTCCGCTTTAATTTCCTTGTAATATAGAGCCTGCCAACCGCTGGCGTGTGATGCATGGCGCATCATTTCATTCTTTTGTTTAATCCCAATTGTTTTTTGCTACAAAAGGTAAATTAGACGATCCGGTAAAATTTCAATCTCGTACGTCAGAATTTTGTTTTGTTCTTATTTCGTCCCTTACCTTCCTGGTATTTTTTGCTCTGGAAGAAAAAATGTTTCTCATTCTGGAACAATAAATCCGCATTCCGGGAATTGCTGGCATCGTGTGTTGCTGGAAATGACTTCCGCTTGTCGCTTTATCCCTGGAGTTTTGGCTTCGCTGAAATTAATTCCAGCGTTCCAGATTTCGCAAGTGAATTTCAATTTGCCGCATGAACCAGGGATTGGTATAGTGGTAATGGATAAATCGCGTTAAATGCGTTTTATCACTTAAAGAAATCAATTTTTTCATTGAAGAATTATGGGTGAACCGATTGATACGCCGGTTCCATTTTTTCAACAAATAATAAATAATTTTCATTTCCATGAGCCAGGGAAGGGGCTTGTCTGATCGCTCTCCAAAGTAACCTTTAAGAAACGCTGCCAGTAGCTCTCCATGTAATTTCCGAAAGCGTGAACGAAATGTAGCAAATGGTCGGGTCTGGATTTCCACGTAAAACGCGGCCACATCCACAAAAGGAGAAGAGGCACCCAGATCATTTCCAAAATCGATAAGGGTAAGTTGTTTATTATCCACAAAAATATGCTGGAGCTTGTAATCTCCATGCACCTTGGCCAGTTCAATGAGTTTCCCATCCCGGTGATTTACATTGCGCTCCAGGCGGGTGGTTAATTTCTCCAGGTAGCGAGGCTCCACCCGTTTTCGTTTTAGCTTTTCAATTTGCTTCAGGAAATCTTGCATCTGCTCTGCCGCCCGGAAAGGAAGGCGCTCAGGGAGACGAAAGTGCCGGTGAAACTCCCTGGCCATCTCGCCCGCCTGTACAAAATAATACCGGGCACGTTTTTTCAATTCCGCATCGTTCTGGAAGTCGTTGTGGCTTAACCATACGGCGAGCTGGCTACCAGGCGCTCCTTCGAGGTACAGGGCATTGATTTCCGGCTGAAAAGCGAGTGGCCGCACCGCCTGGTAGGCACGTTGCAACGAACGGAAAAATTCATACACTTCCCGGTGAAACTCGTATTCTTTTTGCGATAACCGTTTTGCTTCGGGAGTTAGAATGGATTGGGTGAGCGGAAGCTCCTTGTCCGAGCGGTACAATTTCACAAAAATTTGAGTATGTTTCTGCTGGTCGAAAAAAATATCGTATTCCAGGATGAGGGAAAAACGATGGGTGTCGGATTTGTGGAGTGTAATCTGATGATTTCGGGAATCTTTGCTTATTCCCGGGTAAAACTCCGCAATGTGTGCCTTTAAAAACTGTTCAATTGCCGGTTGAAAATGTTCCTGCCAGCTTTCAGAATTCAAATCTTCGCCCCGTATTCCAGATGTTATCGAAATTTAATGCTCCTTTTATCGGAAGGCTTTGTTAAGAATCATAAATTTACGGGAACTTTTTTAAACAGAAAAATATTGCTAAAAACAGGTACAGAAAAAAACGGTGGCTCAATGTTTTGCTAACATGACGGTACAATGGAGAAGTTTCGCTCACTTGCTATTGTATGCTGCTTAATGTAAATTTGAGCGATTTAATGGAAATGCCATGAAAAAATTCAAACTGGTTTCAAAATATCAGCCAACGGGAGATCAACCGGAGGCGATTCGACAGCTAACCGAAGGCATTCGTCAGGGACGTAAGTTTCAGACTTTATTGGGAGTTACCGGAAGCGGTAAAACCTTTACCATGGCCAATGTGATTGCCAATGTCAACAAACCCACCCTGGTGATTTCGCACAATAAGACGCTGGCAGCTCAGTTGTACGGGGAATTTAAACAATTCTTTCCGGAAAACGCGGTGGAATATTTCATCAGTTACTTCGATTATTACCAGCCGGAAGCCTATATTCCCCAGACGGATACCTACATCGAGAAAGATAGCTCCATTAACGAGGAAATAGAGCGGTTGCGGTTAAAAGCCACCGCTTCCGTGATGTCCCGCCGGGATGTGATTATTGTGGCCAGCGTATCCTGCATTTACGGTATTGGTTCACCAGAGGATTATCAGGACATGGTGGTGCTGGTGCGCAAAGGGGATTTACTGGATCGCTATGAATTGTTCGGGAAGCTGGTGGACATCCATTACACCCGCAACGATCTCAGTCCCGAGCGGGGGAGTTTTCGTGCCCGCGGCGATGTGATTGAAATTTACCCTGCGTACGAGAAGTTCGCGATTCGCATCGATACTTTTGGCGATGAGGTAGAAGAAATCGTCTTTTTCGACCCCACCAGCGGCGAAATTATCGAAGAAGTGGAGCAGGCGGTTATCTATCCCGCCAGCCATTTTGTAACCAAGAAGGAAAAGCTGGAACGGGCGCTTATTTCCATTCGCCAGGAGCTGGAAGAGCGGTTGAAAGAATTGCGAGCGCAGGGCAAGCTTCTGGAAGCGCAGCGGCTGGAACAACGAACCAATTTCGATCTGGAGATGATTCGGGAAATCGGCTACTGTACCGGCATCGAGAACTACTCGCGGCACCTTTCCGGGCGGAAGCCGGGACAACCGCCTTACACCCTCATCGATTTTTTCCCGGACGATTTTTTGTGTATCATCGATGAATCGCATCAAACCATCCCGCAACTCCGTTCCATGTACAATGGCGATTATTCCCGAAAAAAAACACTAGTGGAATACGGATTTCGGCTTCCCAGTGCTCTGGATAATCGCCCGCTCAAGTTCGAAGAATTTATGGAGAAAATGAATCAGGTGATTTTTGTTTCCGCCACACCTTCCGATTACGAAATCCGCATGAGCGAAGGCGTGGTGGTGGAGCAGGTGATTCGTCCCACGGGACTGCTGGATCCGGAAATTGAAGTGCGTCCCACCAAAGGGCAGATTGAAGATCTGCTGGGTGAAATCAAGGAACGCATCCAGCGCAACGAACGGACGCTGGTGCTGACCCTTACCAAACGCATGGCCGAGGATTTAACCGATTACCTGCAAAATTTGAACATTCGTGCCAAATATTTACATTCCGAGATTGATTCTCTGGAACGGGTGGATATTTTGCGGGATTTACGTCTGGCGGAGT
>JALWDQ010000708.1:0-9364 GCA_027039625.1 Calditrichia bacterium
GAAACCTGGTTCTTTCCCTGGTGCAGGGAAGAACATTTTTTAATTGGAGGAGTGTGTGATGAAACGTGGAATGTTTATCGGTGTTTTTTTGTTACTCTTAATTTTTTCATTAAATAATGTGTGGGCGCAGTCCGGGCCAAGCTGGTTGATTCAGGGAGATTTACAAGATGCAACAATAATTAATGATTTTATAGAAATACCTAATACTAACATCATAATTGCAGCTGGGAGAAGTTATAATAAATATCCTTCCATTTGGAAAAGTACCAATAGCGGGGTAACATGGACAAGAAAATATTATTCATGGTCTTCTAACTATGGAGTAGTACAACTTGAATATGATAATAATAAAAATATAATTTTTGGGGCACTTGGACAATATGTTTGGAATCACTTTTCTTGGAAATCAATTATTTATTCTACTGATCAAGGTGAAAATTGGAATACTATAACTCATCCAGCATCTTTAGGAGAATATTCCGGAGCTAATTCTATTTTATTATTAAATAATAAATTATATATCGCTTATTGGCCAAATCATCCTGAAAATGGTAATTATCATTGGGGTGATTATTCAGCTATGCTTTACAGAATAGATGTATCTGATTACAATCCCTCCAACTGGTATTGGGAATTTCTGATGCAATACCCCGAACTGGATTATCTCATGCGTCTTGCCGAAAAAGATGGAAAACTCTACGTTTTCGGTAAAGTCTGGAATTCCAATGCCATCCGCGTGTTTACTTATGATACCCAGACATTAGATCGCATGGCCGTTCGTATTGGCACTGTGGAGGAGGTACGCCAGCAAGTGGAGCAGTATCAGGCCCAGCTGGCACAGCAAGCCAAAGAAAATCCTGCCCCGGATAATACAACCACAGTTGCCAATCCCATAAATGAGGAGGCCGAAAAATGAAACGCGGAGGAATCTTAATCTTCCTGTTTTTATTCATTGGCATTGCCTGGCCCCAATCGCCACCTGGCTGGGTCGTGCAGGGTAATTTACCGGATGCCTCAGGCATCAGAGATATGATTCAATTACCCTGGAATCCCAATGTGGTTCTGGCAGTGGGGTACGACAGAAACGGTTGGTACCACGCCAGCATCTGGAAAAGTACTAATAAAGGAAATACCTGGAGTTATGTTTTCTGGCCGGGCAGTAACGACGATTATTTCCGTGTCATTGATGTGGATTCATCCAAATTCCGGATATGGGCTTTGGGTGATCTAACCTTCGGTAATATGGAAAATAGTCTGTATTATTCATTGGACGAAGGTGACAACTGGACAGATGTACCCTATCCCAATGCACTCGATAGCGTAGGTTATCCAAGGGCCATGAAGGTAGTCAATTCAAAAGTCTATTATGGTGGATGGAACAACGGTTCAAACCAAATAAAATTATATCGCTATAACACCACCAATCCGAACCCTTCTAACTGGAACTGGGAGAAAGTAACCACTTTCAATAATGCCGATGCTATAACGCAATTTCTACAAAAAGGACAGGAGCTTTATATCTTTGTTCGCAATAGCAACCACACCAAAATACTGGTATATAAACTGGATTTAACCAATGACCAGTTAAGTTTTGTGTCCAATATGGATTTAACCTGGGTGCACTCTTGTACGGTGAAAGATGGTAATTTCTATGTTGGAGGTAATAAAGACGGAGTCGCTCGTATTTACAAAAGTCCCGATGCTACCACCTGGACCAAAATCGGTGAATGGCAGAATTCCAGTAAGGGATATCTTTCGGTATATACTATGCTGTATGTCCAGGATACGCTGTTGATCGGACTCTACGGTTTTTCGGATGATGGCTACATGCTCTATAAGACATCTGATGATGGCACAAACTGGGAATCCTGTTTTACTCCCGACGGTGCGCAGGTTGCTTGTTCTCTGCGTATGGTAGATAACGTGCTCATGCTGGGAACCGGTTATACCTATGGAGATGTGTTCAGAGCCACCTGGAACGTATCTACGGGCGGCGTTTATGTTTATGGGCCAACATGGGTATATAATGCTCGAACTCATAACGGAGCCGTTTATTTTACAACAAATTACGATTATGGTGAAGTGTATAAAATGCCCGATGAAAATACAGTCAATATCTTTAAAACCTTTAGCGATGCTACGACTGCTTATGATATTAACTGGTTTAACGATACCATCTTTGTAGCTATTAACGGTGCAAACAAAATAAAAAAGAGCCCGGATAATGGGACAACCTGGGACGATACGTTTAAACCGGATGGGGCTAATAATGTGCTCACAATCTTTAACCGGAATAATACTGAGTTACTAATTGGTACCGAGCCATACGGAGATGTATTCCGTTCCAATTACCAATATGATACCGGCGGTGTGTATGTGTACGGTCCCACCTGGGTTTACCAGGCTAAAAACCATAATGGAGAAATATACTTTACCACAAATTATAATTACGGCGAAATCTACAAAATGCCCAATGAAAACACTGCCAATGTATGGAAAATGTTTACTGATGCTACTAAAGCCTACGACATTGAATGGTACAACGACACCATTATGGTAGCCATCGACGGGGCAAATCTTATCAAACGAAGTTCTGATGGTGGAAGCACCTGGGAAAATACATTCAAACCGGATGGGGCAAGTCATGTTTACAGCATAAAATACTTTCCCACCAAAGGATTATTTATTGGTACCGATCCCTATGGTGATGTATTTAAAGCGAATTATAAATACGATACTGGTGGTGTGTATATAAATGGCCCCACCTGGGTTTATCAGGCTAAAAATCATAATGGAGAAATATACTTTACCACAAATTATGATTACGGCGAAATCTATAAGATGCCTAGTGAAAATACTGCGAACGTGTGGAAAGTATTCAATGACGCCTCAAAGGCTTTTGATATTGAGTGGTATAATGATACCATTATGGTGGCTGTTAATGGAGCAAACCTGATCAAACGAAGTTCCGATGGCGGAAGTACCTGGGAAAATACATTCAAACCAGATGGTGCCAATTCTGTGCTGAGTTTGAAATACCTCAGTTCAGATAAAATGATCATTGGTACTGAACCTTACGGAGATGTATTCCTCTCCAATTACCAATATCAAACCGGTGGTACCCTTATTAATGGACCGACATGGGTGTACGATGCTCAGTTCTGTGGTGATAAAGGATTAATTGCAACGAATTTTGATAACGGTGAAATCTGGAAAACAGAAGATGGTGGCCAGACCTGGACAAACCTTACCGGATTTACCCAACCCTGGAGTCAGGTATATTCACTGGTGGCATTTGGTCACACCATATACGCCGGTACCAATTATAATGGAGATGTTTATGTTTCCCATGATGACGGACAGACCTGGCAACCTACCGGTGATCTGGCCGGCGCCACCGATGTGTATTCATTATATCTCAGCACAGAATCCCGACCCAATAGGTTGTTCGCCGGTACGGGACCCAATGGAGATGTCTTCCTGACAGATACTACCGTGATGACCCTGCAAGCACCGGATATAGTTCAGGAACCAGAATTTACCGAAGGAACCGAAAATACCGTATTTTGCCACAACAATGGTCTGGACGGATACCAATTCGAAGCGGCCTATGACTCTCTCTTCCAGGCAGTGGTGGAACTCAGCCCGGTGGTTACCGATACATTTTACACCTTCCAGAATTTACAGGACGGTGTTAAGTATTTTTACCGCGTTTACGGAAAAAGTTGCCAATATACCAGTCTTCCCTCAGGATATACTTTTTCCACACAGGACGCATTACCTCCTACTTTTATGGCCGAACAACCTCAGGACAGCAGCTGGTTAACCGATACTCAACCCCTTATTGGAATTAAATATCATGATTCTGCCTCAGGGGTACAAACTTCTTCAGTAGTGCTGAAATTGGACGGGAATACGATTACGGGTATTCAGGTCACCGATAGTATGGTTACCTACCAGCCAACCGGTGATCTAAGTCAGGGAATGCACACGGTTGAAGTCTCTGTACAGGATAAAGTGGGATATAGCGCTTCTTTCTCCTGGCATTTTGGAATCGATACCGCACCGCCACAACCGGTTGCGTTAATTAGTCCGGTCGATGGTATTTTTATTAATCATTCCCAGGTTACATTTACCTGGAAGAGCACTACCGATTCTTTATCCGGGGTTAATAATTATGAATTGATTTACGCGAATGATAGCACTTTCCAGAATAATGTTCACGTGGTTTCTGTGACGGATACCAGCCATACAATTACTCTTGCAGATACTATCTATTACTGGAAAATTCGTGCCATTGATAAAGCCGGAAATAGTAGCGAAAGCGCTGTACGGCATTTCGAAGTGGATACTCACACACCGGTTATTCCTCAACTCCTCTCTCCCCTGGCAGGAAGCTGGTTAACGAATCCAGAGGTAACTTTCCAGTGGGAACAGGTAAGTCGATTTACTATCACTGCCGGGAAAAACAACGGGCTTAAACTCCAAACCCTTAATGCCGGTCAGGGCGTTTCCATTGTGGAAGGAAATCGGGCAGCTCCGGTTCACTACATTATTCATATATTTAACAGTAGCGGTACCATATTACTGGATACGGTAACAACGAACCAATATACAGCCACCCTTACAGAGGGAGAATATTTCTGGAAAATTAAAGCATATGATGAGGCGGGTAATAATTCCGCGTGGTCCGATTCATCTCAATTTGGAATTGATTTAACCAAACCAGGTACCGTGCAGTTATTAACTCCTATCGACGGTGCATTATTGAATTCGCAGACGATCGCTTTTAGCTGGAGCTCTGCCCATGATAATTTAAGTGGTATTCAAAATTATGTCATGTATATTGATGATAATCCTTCCTTTTCCAGTCCGGATAGCATTACTTCCACAGATACCTCGGTCACTTACACCACTGGTTTCGATACAACCTTGTACTGGAAAGTACGTGCCTACGACCGAGCGGGATTGCCTGGAGATTGGAGTACAGTAAATCATCTGACAATCGACTCGCAACCACCTGCGACACCCCAATTGATTTATCCTATTTCCGCTCAATGGATAAACCGAACAACGGTGAATTTCCAGTGGAGTGCTGTGAGCCGCATTTTCTCTCGCAATTCAGGTGGAGGTAATTATTCCGGAATTGGAATCTGGGAAGGTGGACCGCGAGATCCTGGTTTCGGGAATGGACAGTCGCCTTATAATCGAGCCACACCGGTTCATTACATCATTGAAGTTAAAATGAACGGAACCACTGTGATTTACGATACCACCTCTTCCAACCAATACTCCGGTGTGCTAGGCGAAGGTACCTATCAGTGGCGTATTAAAGCGTATGATGAAGCGGGGAACGAATCCGCCTGGTCATCCATGCAAACATTTGGCGTTGATATCACCCCACCAGGAGTAGTGCCTTTATTATCGCCGCCCAATAATGCCATACTAAATACCAGTAGCGTCACTCTACAATGGCAAGCCGGGTCGGATACATTAAGTGGCATTGCTGAATACTGGTTGCAAGTTTCCACCTCAAATAATTTTGTTGGCGCAGATACCTTGGTTGTGCACAACGTGGATACCACAGTAACCGTGAGTGATACCACCTACTTCTGGCGGGTTAAAGCCCTGGATCAGGCGGGTCTGGAAGGTAACTGGAGCGAAATCCGCCAGTTTACCGTTGATTCGCAACCTCCGCAATTACCTCAGCTTATTTACCCAATTCTGGGTGAGTGGGTCACCAATAGCACTGTTACTTTACAATGGACAGCTGTTTCCCGGGCGAATCCTGCCGGAATAGGGCTTCCCGGTAATATGGGTAGAACCAATCGCCTAGAAAAAAGAAATGCATTAAACAGCCTGCAAAACAATGGGACAATTCAGGCAACACCAGTGCAATATGTGGTGGAAATTAAACGTAATGGCGCTATTGTTGTCCAAGACACGGTGGCAACTAACGAATTAACCGCAGCGCTGGGAGATGGAGCATATTCCTGGAGGGTACTGGCTTTCGATGCTGCCGGGAACGAATCGGGTTGGACTGCCTACGAAACATTTGGTATTGATTTACAGGCACCTCAATTACTCAGTTGTGAAATTTCTCCTGATACAGTCTCTACCGATACGGTAACATTTACCCTCACCTTCTCCGAAACCGGTTCCGGACTCGATCCCAATACCCCACCAACGGTGCAATTTATGCCCAATGGTGGTTCGCTGGTGAACGTATCCCAGACCAGTTACAATACTACCAATGGCATCTGGGTTGGGCAGGCACAGATTCCCGCGGGTACTAACGAAGGTACGGCAGTGGTGTTTATTAGCGATGCGGCAGATCTGGCCGGAAATGTAATGACACCCAACTCCGATTATTCCTTCCTGATAGACCAGACACCTCCGGCAGCATTTACCTTAATTGCTCCGGATTCCGGCATCTGGTTAAACAATCGTACCCCGTTGTTCGTCTGGCACCAGAGTAGCGATGCCCTCAGCGGATTGAGCCATTACGACTTCTATCTAAACGATGTAGTCAATGTGGGCAATCTGGCACCAGCGGATACCAGCACTCTGCCTGCTTCACCTTTAGCGGACGGAGCCTATAACTGGAAAGTGCATGCCTACGATGCAGCGGGAAATACCACCATCACCGAAACCTGGACGGTGAAAATCGACTCTACTCCTCCAATAGTTACTATAACCTATCCGCAGAATGGGGATACAATACAGGTAGGACTGCTTACCATTAAGGGGACAGCCCAGGATATTTCCGGTAATTTCCAGGGCATTGGCGTGGATACGGTATTTGTTTCTACTGATGATGGAGCCACCTGGAGCGGTGTGGTTTCCGACAGCGGCCAATTTGCCCTGTGGTCGTTCCAGTGGATGGTTCCGCATAAAGGAACCTACACCATTAAAGCGTATGGCCGCGATATGTTAGGAACCGCCGGAACTCCGGGACTGGGAATTACGGTTCTCGTACCCAATTCTGCCCCTGTACTTGTATCCCCTATTCCGGATACTACTTTTAAAGAAGATACCGACTCCGTGCTTATTGCTCAGAGTCTGAATCAGGTCTTCTCCGATGTAGATGGCGATCCGCTTACTTTTGCAGTAACCAGCACGGATACCAACCTTACCGTATGGCTGGAAGGCGATACCTCACTCTGGGCTACACCTGCCCCGGATTACTTTGGCCAGGTAACCGTTATCGTCTCTGCAGACGATGGGGACGGCGGGATTGTTTTCGACACGGTGCTTGTCAAGGTATCCCCGGTAAACGACCCGCCGATGATCGTGAATTTACCCGACTCAGTGGTATTTGCCAACGACTCAAGCGCAACACTGGATATGAGCCAATACGCTTACGACATCGACACGCCGGATTCGCTGCTGAGCTGGATGTTCCAGCCGGATAACGATTCTCTGTTAGTGAGCTACAACGATACCACGAAAATCCTTAAACTGACTGCTCCGGGGTTCATCGGCCAAGTAGTGCTCCATTGTCGAGTGGTGGACGATAGCCTGGCATACGCAGAAGACTCCATCATTGTTTATGTGACCTATCCACTGAGTATCGATCGACTCTCGGAATTAGGTATTCCGAAAACGTACGAACTTTTCCAGAACTATCCCAATCCCTTTAATCCCACTACAACAATCCGTTACGGAATACCTAAGACCACCCATGTACTCATTGAAGTTTACAACATTCTGGGGCAGCGTGTAGCCACATTGGTCAACGAACGTAAATATCCCGGTTACTACTTCGTAAAGCTGGATGGTCGTTCGCTTGGTTCGGGACTCTATTTCTATCGGCTGAAGACCGATGAATTCGACCAGGTTAAAAAGATGTTGTTAGTCAAATAGGAGTTGGTGGCGAGAAGGCGTTTCCGGCTCGTCCGGAAACGCCTTGTATTAAAAGAATTGCTGAAATATTAGAATATATTGAAACTGTTCTTTGATTTTCTTTATCAAACACAATTTCATGAAAAAAGATAAAGTGGGAGATAAATATAAAAGGTAAAGATAAAAGACGCTTGATAAGTTTTCAGAAAAAATTGTTTTTTACGTTTATGCACAGTTCATAGAAAAAATATCAGTATAAAAAATATTTTGTGTTTTAAGGAGGGTTAATTATGTATAATAAAGTTAAAATATATTTATTGCTAATAATAATTATTTTGTGGGGCAGTCTATTAAAGGGCCATGCTCAGAAGTTTGAATCAAAAATCCCAAAAGGTCAACTGATTCCAGTACCTCAACATGAAACTTTTAAAAAAGTAACCACAACTCCGGTTTCCACAATATTTTATGAAAATTTTGAAACAGGGGATACTACCTGGTCTGTAAACGGGATGTGGGAAATTGGCTCACCTACCAGCGGACCAAACTCAGGTTATAATTCAGCTAATTGCGCTGCCACCAATCTTGCTGGTAATTATGACAACAATCTGGATATTTGGTTAATCAGTCCTCCCATCTCTCTTCCTTCAATTGGTCCGAATTCAAACTTAAGTTTGAGTTTTCAGGAATGGTACGAAATTGAAAGTGGTTATGATTACGGATACACAATGATTTCTACGGATGGCGGAACCAATTGGACTACTTTGGACATGAGAGATGGCACCACCAATGCGCTATGGAAACATACACTAATTGACATTTCTAATTATAACGGGAATACAATTTTAATTGCTTTCCTTTTCACTTCGGACGGTTCAATTACATATAGTGGTTGGTACATAGATGATGTGGCTATTGAATTAACGCGACCCGAACCACTTACTGTAAATATTACCAGTCTTAATACATTAGAAAATTTTTTCGTATTCATGAATGTAACAGTCGATACTTTTGGTGTCGGCATTCCTACTTTAACCCAATCAAATTTCCAGGTTTATGAAAATGGAATCATACAGTCAGATCAATTTTTAGTACTACCACCTGATACAGGAGGTGGCGCGAGAGTAACGGATATAATTTTTCTAATGGATAATAGCGGTAGCATGGGAGATGAAATAAACGCTGTAAGTAACAATGTAAGCGATTTTGTAAACGCATTACAAAATTCCGGGATTGATTTTGCGTTAGGTTTATGTCGATTTGGCGCATTCGAAAATAGTGGTTATCCTATTTTAGAGAATAACGGACAATTGACCCAGGACGTAAATTATTTTTTAAACAATCTTTGGTCATTAAATGTTACCAGCGGTCGTTTTGAACCTGGATGGGATGCTATATATGCTTCTGCAAATGGCTTTTCATTTCGTCCAGGTGCTCAAAGGGTATTTATATTAATTACCGACGAAAGTCCTACTGGAAATGGAAATATAGGAAATTATTCCTATAATGATGCATTGAACAT
>JALWDQ010000709.1:0-2965 GCA_027039625.1 Calditrichia bacterium
GTAGTAAACTGCTGCGTGAACTCAGCGCACGCAAACGGCGCCTTTATCTGGAACAGCATCTGGGGCAGGAGGAGATGGTGCTCTTCGAACAGCAGAAAAAGGGAGATTGGACGGGCTTAACGGATACTTACATTCGGGTAAAAGTAAAAACCGGGAAGAATTTGTCCAATCAGATGCTCCCGGTACGGTTGGTAGCAATTGAAGGGCAGGCCATGCGCGGGGAGTTAATATAAGCTGTCGCCGGATAATTCCAGAGCAAAAATTCGAACTCAATCATTCTGTAAACTAAACAATTGTGCAAAGACCATGAAAAAAGTTTATATAGAAACGTACGGTTGCCAGATGAATGAATACGACACCGAACTGGTGCGAGCTATTCTGGAAAAAGAGCAGTACCAGTTTGTCGAAGATGAGAGTCAGGCGGACATTGTCATGCTCAACACCTGTTCGGTGCGAGAAAATGCCAACCGCAAGGTGTACAACCGCATCCATGCCATTCGGCATCGACAGGCAGGACGCAAAGTAACCATTGGGGTGCTGGGGTGCATGGCCACCAATTTTCGTAAAGCGCTGCTGGAAGATCCCCATTTAAATCTGGATTTTGTGGCGGGACCAGACAGTTACAAACGCCTTCCCGGGCTGCTCCGGCAGGTGGAAGAAACGGGAAAGAAAGCCTACGATGTCACCCTTTCGGAGTTCGAGGATTATTCCGATGTGTATCCCCGACGTCAGGGAGGGGTGAACGCCTGGATTGCAGTGATGCGGGGGTGCAATAATTTCTGTACATTTTGTGTGGTTCCCTACACCCGGGGCCGGGAACGCAGCCGTCCTCCGGAAAACGTGGTGGAAGAGGTACGGCAACTGGCAAGAGAAGGTTACAAGCAGGTTACCCTGCTGGGGCAGAATGTCAATTCCTATCGCTACCAGGGACACGACTTTGCCTATTTGCTGGAACAGGTAAGCCAGGTAGAGGGGATCGAGCGGATTCGCTTTACCTCACCCCACCCCAAAGATTTCCCCCATCGGCTGCTGCATGTGATGGCAGAAAATCCCAAGGTGTGCAAACACATCCATTTGCCACTTCAGGCAGGTAACGACCGGGTGCTGGAGCTGATGAATCGCACCTACACCCAGCGGGATTTCCTGGAACTGGTGGAAACCATTCGCCGCCACCTTCCGGATGTTGCCCTGACCACCGACGTGATTGTGGGTTTCCCCACGGAAACGGATGCCGAATTTGAAGATACGGTGCGGGTAATGGAAGAGGTCGAATTCGATTCTGCCTTCATCTTCAAATACTCCGAGCGTCCCGGAACCATTGCCGCCCGGAAATATCCGGATGATGTACCCGAGGAGAAGAAGACCGAGCGCATCGTACGGTTAAACGAATTGCAGAAGGAAATTTCCCTGCGTAAAAATCGGGCTCACATCGGGCAGGTGCTGGAGGTGCTTATCGAAGAAGAGCGCACCCGCAAATCCCCCGACGATTTCCAGGGACGTACCGACGGCAACAAACTGGTCATCATTCCGGCAGGGGATTACAAACGGGGAGACTTTGTGCAGGTTCGCATTACCGACGCTACGGCTCATGTGCTAAAGGGAGAGGTAGTGGCAGCAAGTCGCCGGAAAGCAAGTTAAGGAGAGATACTAATTCTTGACTACAACCTAAGAGAATTAGAACAGACGTGAATCCCAAAAAGCTGTATCTTTTAAGCGCCAGTAGCGTACAATGGGGAAATTGGGAGTAAAAACGAGAGAAATGGAATATTGCGCATGAAGCGGTTTGCACCATTTTTTGTGATTCTGGCAGCCAGCTTGTGGGGAGTGGATGGGATTGTTCTGCGTCCTGTTTTGTACACCTTACCGGTTCCCCTGGTGGTATTTATTGAAAGCAGCATCGTCGCCCTCCTGTTAACGCCTTTTTTCCGAAACCATTTTCCCGTTATTCGAAACTTGTCCGGGCGGGATTGGCTGGCTTTTCTGGGAGTTGCCCTTTTTGGAGGCGCCATTGGAACCATGGCCATCACCAAAGCTCTGTTTTACGTCAATTATGTAAACCTGTCCGTGGTGGTACTTATTCAGAAGTTGCAGCCGGTGTTTGCACTCATTCTGGCTGCCGTGATGTTAAAAGAAAAATTGCCCCGGGAATTTTTCTTTTGGGCGGCGCTGGCCATTGCCGGAACCTACCTGTTAACTTTCGGGGCACACCTCCCCAACCTCACCACCGGTAATAAAACCCCCATTGCTGCCCTGTTTGCGCTAATTGCGGCATTTAGCTTCGGATTCTCTACCGTGCTCAGCAAACGGGCTTTGAAGAATGTGGGATTCGAACTGGGCACCTATCTGCGTTTTCTCATCACCGCCCTGTTAATGCTCATCCTGGTGTTGCTTCTCGGCGATCTGCCCGCCATTCACCAGGTAAGCCAGAAACAGGCGCTGGTATTTCTTATCATTGCCTTTAGCACCGGTGGCCCGGCCATATTTTTGTACTATTATGGTTTGAAGCAGATTACCGCCTCGGTATCGACCATCTGTGAATTGGCTTTCCCGTTTACCGCCATTATGTTGGAATATCTGGTACACGGCAAACTGCTGGATGCCGTGCAATGGATTGGAGCCGGAATGCTCATTGCGGGTATCCTGCGCATTAGCCGAATCCAGATACAAAAGATGAACGAATAAAAACCTTTTGTTACGATTTGCCATTTGCCCGCTAATTCGTCAGGGAGAGATCCTTTCTCAGGAGCTTGTGGAGATTTCCTGATTTGAGTTTCCATGGATTTTTAATTTTCTCCGGATGCGCAAACGAATTGGGAGAACCGAAATTTTTTAATTCCCAACGGCAATAAGCTCTCTTATGGAAAAAGTAAATCCTTCCGGTTTCTCATTCAAGATTCTCTACGATAAGATTAGAGCATCCGCCTGCAAGAAATTAAATGGAGTTGTTTAACTCAGTGTATTTTTC
>JALWDQ010000710.1:0-9349 GCA_027039625.1 Calditrichia bacterium
GTATATAATAACAATATTTTCAGAATACTGCATTCTTTTGTGTCGTCATAGCCACGAGCTTCAGCTCGTGGATTATTTAATCTTTCTCTCAAAATCAGGCTTTAGCCTAAAATTGGGCTAAAGCCCAATTTGTATTTTGGACCTAAAGTTCCCCGAGCTTCCCGTAGGGATTCTGCGAAGAAAGCTCGGGGCTATGTTTTACTTCAAATAGTAATGTATAATTATTCCGTGACATAGCTTTTTTACACAGCCTCTTTATCCCCCGGCCGGGAATGTTATTCATACCGCAGCGCATCCACCACATTCAATGCCGCCGCTTTGTAAGCAGGGTACAGTCCCGCAAAAATACCGATAACCGTGGTGGTTACCACCGCTGCTACTACCGACCAGAGGGGAACGGACATGGGCAGATGTACCGAGAGGGAAATGAGAGCCGCCAGACCAACTCCCGCGCCAAAACCCAGCACTCCACCTACCAGACAAAGACTCACTGCCTCCAGTAAAAATTGCATTAAAATGTGGGAACGGCGAGCGCCCACCGCTTTGCGGATGCCAATTTCCCGGGTGCGTTCGGTCACCGACACCAGCATGATGTTCATGACCCCAATGCCGCCCACCACTAGCGACACAATTCCGATGAGAATCCCGCCTAACTGGATATATCGCGCCACGCTGTTAAAAGAATCAATCAAACTCTGGTTGTAAAAGATGTCGAAATCGTTCTCTTCCCCGGGAGGCACTTTACGAATCTTCCGCAAAACGCCAATCACTTCATCCTGGGCTTTCTGAAAAAGTTCGGGACTTTTTGCCATCACCGTAATATTCACCGAATAATTCTTGCCAAAAATATCCTGCCAGGTGGTAATGGGAATAACCACCCGATTATCCTTGCTCGCTCCGAATGTCGAAGTCCCCATTTTCTTAAAAACGCCAATTACTTTAAACTTCTGCCCATGAATACGTACAATGAGCCCCACCGGATTCTGGTAGGGGAATAGTTTATCTACTACATCCATTCCCAGCACCACCACATGTAAATGGCTCCGCACGTCCTGTTTGGTAATGAAGCGCCCTTCCCCCATTTCGTATCCGTTGTTTATAATAAATTCCGGAGTGACTCCACCCAGAAGAATGTTGGGATTGGTGTGTTCCCCTTTGTAAAACACGGTCTGGCCAAACTCCCACAATTCCGGACCCACATATTTTACCGAAGGACAATTTTCCCGAATAGCGTTTGCCATCTGGATGGTTAAGTCTTTGCGGGGTTTCAGTTTCATGTGTCCTACCCGAAGGCGCGGTCCGTACTTTTCCACCTGAAAGGTGTTACTTCCCAGCACGTTCAGTTCCTTTTCGATGGAGGCACGATAGCCTTCCAGGACGGAAACAATGAGAATCACTGTTCCAATCCCAATGATGATTCCCAGTGTGGTGAGGATGGAACGCATCCGATTGGTTTTCAGTTGCTCGAAGGCAATTTTGATTGTTTCGACCAGAAACATGGTAAACCACGTGAGTTTAGCTTCGATTTATTCGTACCGCAGGGCATCGATGGGGTTGAGCCGGGCGGCTTTGCTGGCCGGGTACATCCCGGAAAGCACGCCCACCAGAGAGGAAAATCCGAATCCGATGAGAATAGTGGACACCGATACCGCTGCGGATAGTTTGATGGCCTGGAGCAGCAATTGAGCCAATCCTACCCCCACCAACACTCCGAAAATACCACCGATGGAACTGATGGCAATGGATTCGCTGAGGAACTGCAGGAGAATGTTGGCGCGGGTAGCTCCCACCGCTTTGCGGATGCCAATTTCCCGGGTACGCTCGGTAACCGATACCAGCATAATGTTCATAATACCGATTCCTCCCACAATCAGGGAGATGGCGGCGATGATGAACACAATCAGGTACGAGGTACCGGTGAGCTTTTTGTAGAAATCGGTGAGCATGCTTTGCTGGTTGATGGCGAAGTTGTCCGGTTCTCCCGGCGCCAGTTTGCGGATGCGTCGCATGGCGCCCCGGATTTCGCCCCGTAAATTTTCCAGCTCGCTGGCATCTTCTACCCGAAACGCCACTGTAACCCCACGGCGATGGAAACTAATTCCCCGGAACGTGGTGTAGGGGATAATCACCTGGTTATCCATGTTAAACCCGAAAAAATTCCCCTTCTTTTTCAGCACCCCAATCACCCGGTGTGCATAGCCGTTGATTTTGATCCGCTTTCCCAGGGGATTCTCCTTACCAAACAATTCCTCCCGCACCGTTTCGCCAATGACCGCAACGGGATGGGCGCGGTACACTTCCATTTCCGTAAAAAAACGCCCCAGTGAGGTTTCGGCATTTCCGGTGTACACGTATTGTTCATTGCACCCTACCGTGAACACATCTTCTAGATATTTATTACGGTACTGAATCGTACGCACCGCTTGCAGTTGTGGGGAGATCCAGCGAGCGGTGTGTACCATCTCTTTTAATTTTTTGTAATCGTCCAGGGTGATTTCCGGGCGGTTGCGCAGTTCCCAGTAATTGGAGGTGATGACCCAGGGGAATTTGCTCAGGTAAAGGGTGGTGGAGCCGATGCCGGAAAATTCCCCTTCCACGTAGCGATTGATGCTCTGGATGGCGGTGAAAATCACAATGATAGCGGTAACTCCCAGAAAAATTCCCAGCGTGGTAAGAGCCGAACGGATTTTGTTGGTGCGCAGGGCATCCAGGGCAAAGAAGAGGTATTCCCGGAGTTGCGACAGACCCTTCATGAGGCGTTCTCCTCGCTGGAAGAGACCATTTCTTCGCTTTCGATTTTTCCATCCCGCAAGTGAATGATGCGGGAGGCGTGGCGGGCGATGAAATCTTCGTGGGTAACCAGCACAATGGTGTGCCCCTGTTCGTTTAAGCGGTCGAAGATCTCCATGATTTCCGCTCCGGTTTTCGTGTCCAGATTGCCGGTGGGTTCGTCCGCTAAAATCATAGCGGGATTATTCACCAGCGCCCGGGCAATGGCTACCCGCTGCCGCTGACCGCCCGAAAGCTCGTTGGGTTTGTGATGGGCGCGATCGGCCAGCCCCACCTGCTCCAGCGCCTGCCAGGCAATCTCTTTACGCTTCGACGCCGGTGTGCCGTTATAAATGAGGGGCAGCTCCACATTGTGCAGGGCGCTTACCCGCGGCAGCAAGTTGAACGTTTGAAATACAAACCCAATTTCCTTGTTGCGAATGTGCGCCAGCTCGTCGTCGTTCAATCCGCTTACGTCTTTACCGTTGAGCCAGTACTTGCCGCTGGTGGGAACGTCCAGGCAGCCCAGTATGTTCATCAGGGTGGATTTCCCGGAGCCGGAGGGTCCCATGATGGCCAGATAGTCCCCGCGATTCACCTGAAGATGAATTCCCCGCAAAGCATGCACCCGCGTTTTACCCAGGATGTAAATTTTGTGCAGGTTTTCCGTTTTAATGATGATCCGGTTCATAACTCGCCTATTTTTCCTTTTCCTTGCGGGAACGTTCTTTCACTTTAACCCGGTCGCCGTCTTTCAGCGTACGGCTCAGGACTTTGAAGGGACCGGTAACCACTTCCTCCCCTTCGTTCACCCCTTCCAGCACTTCGTAATAATTTTCGTCGCTGATGCCCACTTTTACCGGACGCATGTGCGCAATCCCGTCCTGCACGACAAATACCACTTCCACCAGATCCTTCTCTTTTTTCTTCTTCTTTTTCTTTGGTGTGGATTCCTCCTCAGTGGCGGCACGCTGGGCCGGGGTGCTCTCCAGCTTTTTCTCTCGCTGAAGGGTTTTGCGTTCCCGTGCCGTTAAACTCTGGATGGGAATGTTCAGTACGTTGTGATGGGTCTCCACGGCAATGTCGGCAGTAGCAGACATCCCCGGCCGAAACGTAGGGAGTTTTTCCAGCAGCCGAATTTTCACTTCGTAATTCGTAACCTCCTCGATGGTTCCCTGGGCTTTGGTGATGGCGGAGTTGGAAATTTCGGTGACGATGCCTTTGAAGCTGGTGTCTGGGAAGGCATCGATTTCCACCGAAGCAGTATCCCTCAGGGAGACGTCCACGATATCGTTCTCGTTCACTTCCACCCGGGCTTCCATCTCGCTCAGGTCTGCCAGCACCAGAATCACATCCGATTGAAACTGGGAACCGAGAGCAATTTCCCCCACTTCTTTATTCTTTTTAATGATCACTCCATCCAGGGGGGCACGCAGTACGGTTTTTTCCAGCGCATCCTCGGCTTCCTTCAGGCTGGCCTGGGCTTGCTGCAACTGGCTGAGGGCGCTTTCGTATTTGGCCTGGGCGCTTTGCACCTCGGAGAGGGGAGCCAGCTTTTTCTGGTACAGATTCTTCACGCGCTCCAGCTCGCTTTTTGCCAGATTCACCTGTGCCCGCGCACCCAGCACCATGGAGCGTGCACGATCCAGGGAGGCCTGATATTGCTTGCTGTCCAGCCGAACCAGTACCTGCCCGGTGCGCACCGTATCGCCTTCCCGGGCGTTAATTTCCAGAATCTCCCCCGCAATGCGCGCGCTGATGTTGACCTCACGCACCGGGTAAATCTTTCCGTTCCCGGTTACGGTTTGGGTGATGTCTGCCCGAAACACCTTCTCCGTTTGCACCTCAATGGCTTTCTCTCCGCGCTTGAGGTTGGCAAACACAATTAACCCTATCACCACCAGAATGCCACCGATAAGAATCCATTTTTTCATAGAATTACCCACATCGTTTGGTTGTTCTCTTTATTCTCCCATTTCATGTTTCTGTTCCAGATGATTACCATTTGTGTTCATTAAAAAGAATTATTCTTTCCTTCATGCGCTTCGTTTTAAAAACTTTATGAAAAGAATCGGTCTTATTTTTTCTGTGTTTTTATGAATTCCCTTTTCGCTTTTTCACTCAACCTCATTCAGGTAATTTGAGTTCATTTTATTGATAGGCATGAACTAATTCACCCAGCGCCTGCTGCAGTTCTGCGTAGGTTAAGTAAGCGTTAAATTCTGCGGTTACCAGAATTTGTTCGGCGTTGGCCAGTTTCACCTGTGCATCCCGTAGCTCGATGAGCGTTCCGGAACCCAGCCGATAGCGCTCCTGTGCCAGCCGGTAATCCTCTTTTGCGGAAAGTAAGTTGGTGCGGTTCACCTGAATAATTTCTTCCAGTGCTTTGAGATTTTTATACAGGGTGCTCACTTTCGATTTCAGATTCAGGATTTGATACTCGTACTGTTCCCGGGCGTACTGTTCATTTAGCCGGGCTTTTTGCAGGTTGAGGTAATCGTTAAATCCGTTGAAGAGATTCCAGGAGAGGCTGAGGCCAATGTACCAGTTGTACTCCCGCTCCAGGTCGTCGTACAGACCTTTGAATCGGGGTACCCGTCGCTGGTAGAAGAAATAGGCGCTCAGGTTGGGGAGAAAAGCGCTTTTAGCTAGCTTCTCGTTGTAGCTGGCGCTCCGGATGGACATCTGGTACGTTTTCAGGGTGGGGTTGTTTTGCAGGGCGCGCTGTACCAGATCTTCCAGCTCGCCCACCCTGCGCTCGAACTGCACGGTGGTATCAATTTGCAGCGGGGCATTGGGTTCCCGCCCCATGGCCAGATTCAGTGCCTGCCGGGCTTCCATTACGGTGGTTTGCTGATTGAGCAGAGCAATGCGGTCGTTCCCCAGGTTCACTTCCGAACGGTACACATCTACCCGGGCGGCAGAACCTACTTCGTACATGCTCTGCACCTGTTTGAGTTGTTCTTCGCTGCGCTCCACCGCCTGCTTCTTCACCTGGAGGAGTTTCTGTTGCTTCAGCAGGTCGATGTATAGCTGCCGCACGGTAACCACGATATTTTGCCGGGAAGCCAGCAACTGGTAATTGCTAATCTCCTGTTCAATTTTCGTCTTTTTGATGTTCCAGTACCAGCGGCCGCCGTCGAAAATGTTTTGCCCCACCCGTGCTTCAAAAAAGTAATTCCGACCGGTAGTTTTCTGGTAGGTAAAGGGTAGAGATGGTACCACGCCAATGTAATCGTTCCCCAGGTAGGAGGAAGGCCCCCGCTCGAACTGGCTGCTTCCGTAACTTAAAGTAAGGGAAGGCAGAATGTTGCTGTAACTCTGCCTGTGTGTGCGTTCTGCCACCCGATTGTCAATCCGTGCCAGCTTCAAATCGAAATTGTTTTTCAATGCCAGATGCACACAATCGTCCAGAGTGAGAACCTGCAGCGAATCGGTTTGGGCGGCAAGAGAGATGGTTCCCACAAAAATGAGCGCCAGAAACAAACGGAGTATTTTCATCATCACCTCCTGTGGATGACCGGTTTTGCGTTTTACCGAAAGTGCCCAATAATTTCCCTTTCGGGAAAGAGAGACGGGAGAGAGCGACTATCCCGTCAGGCTCATAAGCAAACTACCCAGCACAACTTTGCTAATGATTACATAAATTAACCAGGTGATAAATACGGTCAGAATTCCCTTAAGTTGCGAGAAACGATAAATCACCGCAAAACCAATTCCGAACACCGCCAAAAACCACAGGGTAAAGATGTCGAAAGCGCTCAGGAATTGGTACAGAACCGAATGGGTGTCCGAGAGCACCACAGCCGGACCAAACACCAGCTGCATGGTGCCTTTGCTCAACCAGAGGGGTAGCTTCACAATGGTACCGGCAATGGCAACAATGAGGTAGGAATAGCTGTACACCGAAAGGATGTGTTTAAAGCTCGCTTTTCCGCCCAGTATCACATTCCCGATGAACAGGAAAATGGCCGCAACGATGGAAAAGGTAATAATGACGCCCAGAGGCGGAATGAAATAATTGTAGAGAATGCGTTTTCCCCCGTGCTTGCTGGCTTCAATGCTGTCGATGATCATATCTTTTTGTTCATCCGGAATGCGGTCGTTCTCTTCGATTCGGGAAATCTGATCGTTGATGGCGATGTCGTACACCAGACTACTGGTTACCACAGAAATAATGATGGTTATTAGCATGGGAATTATAAAATCGGGTTTGTAGCGTAAATAGTGGAAAAGACGAATCGGATAGGTAAACACATTGACGATGCGTTCTACCACGCTTAATTCTTCCACCGGTGCCTCTTCTTTCTCAGTAATTTTCTCTAAAATCTCTTCCACATCCTCCTCTTCGGTTTCCTCGGGAGTTTCCGGGGCGGCGGGAGAGATTTTTTCAATAATTTTTTCCGGCTCGCTTTTCTTCTCCTCAGAGGGCGCCGGTGCTTCTTCTTCGTCCTTCTCCACTAATTTCCCTAAAATTTCATCCAGATCTTTTTTAACTTCCTCATCGTTGGAAGTGGGTTCCTGGCGTTCTTTTTTTTCTTCCATAGTTTTCTCCTCCTGAAATAGGTTTACAATTACGATTATTCTTTTCGATGGTTGCCTGGAGATGTTTTTATTCCGGGTGTTTTCTCACCTATTTTTAATGAAGAAATGAATTGGTGTAAATGGTGTAGTAACAATGTTTGTGAATGCTGTTTTTATCGGTTTTTCCATTGTGTTACTTTCTAGGAATTTTGTTAAAGCATGCGCCTCAAAATGTCAAGGGTTTTACCTCAGAGCTCAGGACTTTTTCGTTTCCGGAAGCGGATGAGCGGAAGCAGGATTCCTGTTGGTTTCATCTTTTAGAATCTCATCTTTAATGCGCATCATGTAATCGAAGCAGGCTTGATGCTCGTTGGGAATAAGGCCATCCAGAACCGCGTCCATGACCGCTTTTTTGATTTTCCCCACAGCCGGTCCCGGAGGAAGTCCCAGCGTTTCCATAATTTCGTTCCCGTCCAGCGCCAGTTTGAAATTGCGGAGTTTGTCTTTCTCCTCCACCTCTTTCATTTTGCGTTCCACTTTATCGAAATTGGCCAGGTAGCGCCGCACCTTCTCGGGATTTTTGGAGGTTACATCTGCCCGGCAGAGCATCATCAGATCTTCAATTTCCTCTCCGGCCTCCACCATCAGGCGGCGAATGGCGCTATCGGTTACCGAGTCGTCCACCAGTTGCACCGGACGCAGGTGGAGGCGTACCAGTTTCTGCACGTATTTGATGGTGTTCAGAGGCAGGCGCATGCGCCGCCCGATGCGTTCCACCATGCGGGCACCCAGTTCCTCGTGCCCGTGAAACGTCCATCCCACTCCTTCCACAAATCGTTTGGTCTGCGGTTTGGCAATATCGTGGAAGAGGGCGGCCAGCCGTAACTCAAACCGGTCGGTTTTGCGGGCGATATTATCCACTACCTGTAAGGTGTGCTGAAATACATCTTTGTGGTGGAATTCTTTCCGCTGCTCCACACCGGAGAGCTGATCCAGTTCCGGGAAAATGATCGCCAGTACCCCGCTGTCTTTGAGGAGCTGGAGCCCGATGGAAGGTTTGTCTGCCAGCAAGATTTTGCGAAACTCTTCGGTGATGCGTTCCTGGGAGATGATCTTCAACCGTTCCCGGGTGGTTTTAATGGCCTGGTATGTTTTTTCCTCGATGCGAAAATGCAGCACCGTGGCAAATCGAATAGCCCGCATAATGCGCAACGGATCGTCGTGAAAAGTGATGACCGGATCCAGCGGCGTGCGGATGAGTTTCTGGTCAATATCCCGAATTCCCCCAAAAGGGTCGATGATCTCACCGAATTTTTCGGGCGAAATATTCATGGCCAGGGTGTTGATGGTAAAATCCCGACGGGAAAGATCGCTGTGTAAATCGGCTTTACGGACGTGCGGTTTGCGGGAATTGGGGTCGTAGTGCTCTTCCCGGGCGGTGACAAATTCCAGTTTGTAATCCCGGTACATGAGCAT
The DNA here is from genome assembly GCA_027039625.1 of Calditrichia bacterium. Taxonomy (GTDB): domain Bacteria; phylum Calditrichota; class Calditrichia; order RBG-13-44-9; family RBG-13-44-9; genus JALXCH01. Next base: position 8,770 of record JALWDQ010000710.1, read on the forward strand.
GGCGGTACCAAAACGGGGATAGGTAACCACCTTACTGCTGCGAAAAGTGTGGCGAAAGGCTCTGGCCAATTCCAGTGCATCGCCAATCACCACAAAATCGATGTCGGTGACTTCTTTCCCCAGGTACAAATCCCGCACAAAACCACCCACGGCGTACACCTCCATCCCCAGCTTCCGGGCGGTCTGGTACACCTGTTGTAAAATTTCTTTTCCTCGCGTCACCTGTAAAATCAAAATACGCCTCCTTCGGCATCGGGTACGGAAAAATACCCCTAAATATAGGAAATATTTCCTTTTAAATAAACAATAGTTATTTCGTGAGCTCCATGCTTCCGCTTTGCCCGCGGGATTCCGGAAATTGCGAAAAGTCTCCCATTTTCTCCTTGCGAATCCCGGTGCGTTACCGGTATTTTATTTTCAAATCGTGGAACGAAGCCATTTTGCTCGGGTGTAAAAATTTTCTGAATTTGCTGTGAGTAATAAGACCGCATGTTCGGGTGGCTTATTTTTAAAATGAATTCCACTCCGGAGGATGATGAAAACAATTCGGTACATGTCTGTTTGGGCAATTTTACTGTGG
>JALWDQ010000711.1:0-1963 GCA_027039625.1 Calditrichia bacterium
GATGACATGCTAAAAAGCCTGTTTTCCTATGCCAAGCCCCAAAAACCCAATCGCCAATTTTATCAAATTGAAACGATTCTCCAGGAAGTGCTGGCGCTGCTTAAACAAAATCTGTACAAGAAAAATATCAAACTCTCCCAATCCACAACCTCTCATGTTCCAGAGTTGTTTGTGGATGCTTCTCAAATTCAGCAGGTCTTGTTTAATTTAATTTTAAATAGCATCGAATCCATTGAAAATGATGGGAAGATTGATATTAGCATAGAAGCAGTTCCCCGGGATTACAAGAAATTTCAGCGCAAACCATTTTATCGACTGATTACAGAAAACCCGTATGTACTCATTCGCATTCAGGATACCGGGTGTGGAATTTCCCGGGAAAATCTGCAAAAAATCTTCAATCCCTTTTTTACCACGAAAACATTTGGAACGGGGCTGGGACTATCCATTGTGTATCAGATTGTGAAAGAAAACAATGGGGTGATTTATTTCGACAGTCGGGTAGGAGAAGGAACAGATTGCTATCTTTTCTTACCTGCCTTTGCACCAGATCAAAAAAATAAAATAACGGAAAAAGTATGATACGTTTTGGATATTTTGAGGATTTACTTTCCCTGCCAGCTATTCATGCTCTGGTAAATAACCACATTCAGCATCCATTTAAAATGATGGCGTTACCGGAAGCTCAAATTTTAAAGAAACTGCAGGAAGGGAATCTGGATATGGGAATATTATCTCCCTATTATTATGCCCGGAAACAGGGGAGTGTGCGAATTTTGAAAGAGTTTACCATTGTAAGTCGGGTCCCCATTGCCAGCAGTTTATTATTCTTTCGGGGGAATTTGAAAACAATCGAAGAAGTGTACTGGAAAAGAAATCCTCAAGCTCAATTTGAGCACTTCCTGGGCAAATTTGTATTAGAAGAGTTTATGGGGGTGGAAAGCGAATGGAAAGAATTTGAAGCGGATCTGGAAGTGGAGGAATTGTTACTGAAATATCCGGTCATATTACTTACGGGAGAGGATGCTTACCGTGCCAGTGACTCTGCCGAAGGAATGATAGATTTAACCGAAGAATGGTTGTTGAAAACAGATTTACCCATAGTTCAAAGGTTAATTGTGGTAAGGGATACGTTTAAGGATAGCGGTGAACTGGAGACTTTGCACAAATCGATACAGGTGGGTATAAGGCGTTTAAAATCAATTTCTGAGGATTTTGCCTCCCAGAAACAACGAAATTGGGATATTTATTTTAATATTTTGCAAAAGCTGGAATTTAGTGGGCAAACGCCGGAAGTCTGGGATTCACTGCGGGAATTCTTGCAGTACATGTTTTACAAAGGAGAAGCAGATTATTATCCGGAAATGGAATTCTTCGATTAATTCCAATACGTCCTTTGGATTAGTTTTTAAGCTGCTTTCACAAACCATCCTGTAAAATATATTTACATCCAGAATATTGTTTTGGGGGAATAAAGAACTCCCTGATGATAAAATTTTCCTTAAATTTGCACGGTGATATAAGAAAATTTGGAGTCTATTATCCGGGTGCTACAGAGAATAGGAAGAAATAAATTTTCCCTGTTTCGGAATAAAATAAAATTTTCCCGAAAGTGATCCCACCTTTTTAATTAATAATAAACAAAAATAAACCGGGAAATTCAGCGTATTTAGCTCTAGAAATCAGAAAAAATATTATTGGGGTGAGTGAAACAATTTTCATCCGGAACAATGGAGGATGTTTTTATGAGAACCCATCTGAATTAACCTTCAGTGTAGATGAGAAAATTACCTGTTCTGTATGGCAAGCCATTTGCAAATAAAAAAACAGGATTTCAAGTAGGAGACAGGAAAATGAGTTTGCGAAGGACATTTTCAACGGGTGTAATAGGAGTTATCTTTGTTTTGGGATTTACGATTTTTTCTTATTCGGTTAACGCCGCAGGAACCTACAGCTTCAGTTT
>JALWDQ010000711.1:1973-2954 GCA_027039625.1 Calditrichia bacterium
GTAGTCGAGCTCAGGGAATGGGGGGCGCCTTTACCGCATTAGCATCTGATGCCAGCGGCATTTACTATAATCCTGCAGGTCTGTCACAAATTTATCTTCCCACTGTTATGTTTCACCATACGCAATGGTTTCAGGATATATCCATGGAGTACTTAGCCGGGGTGGTGCCGGTAAACAACCGGCTTCGTCTGGCCGGTAGTTTTGGTTTTCTGCATCTTCCTCAGATGACACGATATGATATTGACCCGGCTACCGGAGAAGCACTAAATATGGGCTCTTTTAGCCTATATGATATGGTAGGTCAGTTGGGTATGACATATCGGATAACTCATTCTTTTTCCCTGGGATTTCAGGCTAAATTCTTGCAGGAAAAAATAGACGATTTCGTGACGAATGGTTTTGGGTTCGATTTTGGTTTTTTATACCATTTACCCATTAATTACGTCTCGATTGGTGGAGCGATCCAGAATTTAGGACCGGGGGTTCGATATGAAACGAATGTGGAAAAATTGCCCATGACGTATCGAATTGGAATCGCATACCAATTTCCTAATACCAATTTTACACTGGCAATGGATGCTGTGCAAACTCTGGGTGAATCATGGAGATTTTACCCTGGCATCGAAACCGGTCTGGGTAATTTTTTATCCCTGCGTACCGGGTATCATTTTTCTCAGGAACTGGAGAACGGATATAGTTTTGGAGTTGGAATAAACATCAAAGAACATTATCAGCTTAACTACTCATTTATGCCATTCGGTGAATTGGGAAACACCCATCGTGCCGAATTTATAATCCGTTTTGGAGACATTGTGTCGGGCGGACATCACGAAAGAATTGCCGAGAAGAAAAATGACATTCCTCGGGATTTGTATGCCACCACGCGCAATTATATGATTGATTACCCGGAAAGTGAAGAAGAATTGCCGCCACCTCGGCAGGTATCTGCTTACCAGATTGGTAAGCAAGTACTCCTCTCCT
>JALWDQ010000712.1:0-2954 GCA_027039625.1 Calditrichia bacterium
TGCTTATGGAATCCAGCTTCCGGGCCAGAAGAGCGGTATCCACAGTGTCCTGCTTCAGCATTTCCAGAATTTCCCGGCGGAGGGTAAAAATGGCCTCCCGATCCCCGGCAATTTCCTCCAGAAACTGCTGATGCAGCTCCCGCATCTTTTCCCGTTGTTCCGGAGTAAAGCGGGGATGATGGCGCATCCAGTGTTCCCGCATCATGGGAGGCATCATCATTGGCGGCCTCTGGGGTGCCATCCAGCGAAAATACACATAGCTCCCGATGGTCACCAGATTTAACACAATTAAAAATACCAGAATTCCTGCTAAAATTTTAATCTTCATTGATGGTTTCCTCAATCATCGTTTCCCACACGACATCAAAGCCCAGATCGTACTCGATGTTGTTTTGCTGGGCAGTAATGGAGTTTGCAGCATATTGTAAATCATTCTGCGAATAGCTGGTCATTCCCTTTCCTAACCACACCCCCAACACAATTGCCACAAACAACGTTAGCGAGAAAGCTAAGCCTCCCACCAACCGCTGAAGAGGGAGAATCGGCTTATCTGCCTTTTCCTCTGCCAGCGCACGAATCCGGGTTAACTCGTAAGGATCCACAGCCAATCGGGGGAGATGCTCCTCCTCCGGCTGCATTAGCTGACTCATTTCCCGAAAATATTCCCGGCAAACGGGACATTCTTCGAGATGTTCATCCACTTCCCGTTTTTTGCGGGGACTCAACCGCCCTTCCTGCCAGTCCAGAAAATATTTGCGATAATGTACCTTCATCTCGTTTTCCTCAGTTTCTAATACATTGGACAACCATTTTCTGAAAAACTTGCGGGTTGAATGATCTGGAGAAAATTCCCGAATACTCTCCTCGAAGTACAACAGAAAATTCTATCTGACATTGTTTCGTCTTCAAATTGAGACTCCTCTGCTCTTCGATTTCAAATTTTCCCAACATAGGGTTCCAGCCATTTCTGAAGATTTTTCTTTGCCCGATGGATGCGCGATTCCACCGAAGAGAGGGAAATACCCAGCACCCGAGCAATTTCCTGGTAACTCAACCCATCGTATCGATACAACACCAGAGGCACCCGCTGCTTTTCCGGTAATCTTAAGATTTGCTGCCAGACAATCTGTTCACGCTCCTTCTTCTGCAACAATTCCGCAGGATCCGGAGAATGTTCCCGGGTAGTAAGTCGGGACAATGTTTCGTCCGCAGTGAACGCCTCCTTCAGATTCAAATCCAGGATTTGCCGCCACCGTTGGCGTTTTTCCTTTTTCAGGTAATTCAAGATGTGGTTTACGGCAATGCGATAGATCCAGGTAAACACCGCTGCACGCCCCTGGAAATCGGATAGATTCCGGTACACCTTCACCCAGATATCCTGAGAAAGATCCCGGGCAACGTGCTCATCACCGGTCATCCGATAACACAGATTGAGAACCTTTTCGGCATTCTCTCGATAAATGTCCTCAAAATTCCGTTCCGATTGCTCCACGCGCTCTGCTTCACCTTTCCTGTTCATCGCTTTCGTGTGAAATTAGACAATTGTTCCCGCGAAAACTTGCGTTTTTCAAAAATTTTCCTTCCCGTTTATACGAAAATCTGGTCTGAATGATTTTTAAACCACAGAAAATAATTAACCGCAGAGTGCGCAAAGATGGCGCAAAGTGCGCGGCGCAGCATTCTGCGAAAAAAATGTAAATTCTTTGCGAGCTTTGCGAATTCTTAGCGTCCTTTGCGGTTAAAAAAACCACAGAGGACACAGAAGGGAATGGAAAATGTAAAATGGAAAATGAAAAATGTAAAATGTCCGTAGGATTCTGTGCAAAAAATGTCTAAAGGATGCAGTGCATAAAATAACCCCCTGGCGAACTTCGCGATTCCATGGCGCTCTTTGCAGTTTTAGAAAAATAAACCGCAAAGGTCGCAAAGAAGGCGCAAAGTGCGCAGTTCAGCATTATCCAAATAAAAAACTGCAAATCCTTTGCGACCTTTGCGAATTCTTAGCGACCTTTGCGGTTAAAAAAACCACAGAGCGGTTGATAGATGGTAACACATGGTTTTTGCAATAAGAAAAGAAAATTACAACTACAGTAGACACAGTCAGATACTGATCCTTTGGAAAAACACAGAAGAAACTAAAAGACAAAATAGGTTCAAATGTTAAAAGAGACCGTCCCGGAGGGACGGAATGCAACTAGCCCACAAATTCATTTGTGGGAAGAAGAGAATACCAAAACAAACCCCGTCCCGAAGGGACAGAATGAACTGAAAAGAATGAAAAATGATAAATGTCCATAGGATGCTGGGCATAAAATAAAACCATTGGCGAACTTCGCGATTCCATGGCGCTCTTTGCGGTTTTAGAAAAATAACCGCAAAGCGCGCAAAGATGGCGGAGAGGGCGCAGCGCAGTGTTACCCGAATAAAAAACTGCAAATCCTTTGCGACCTTTGCGAATTCTTAGCGTCCTTTGCGGTTAAAAAAACCACAGAGGATACAGAAGGCACTGAAGGAAATGAAAAATGTAAAATGTAAAATGTAAAATGAAAAATGATAAATGATAAATGTCCGAAGGATGCTGTGCAAAAAATGTATCTTATTCGTGCATATTTGTGTAATTCGTGGTTCGTATTAAAAATTTGTATTTGGGGATTTGTTATTTGTATTTTGGGATTTGAATTGTCGCTGCGTTCGCCGCGAGCGTTGCGGTTATTTTTTGCCTCATGCTTACCCCCGCATGGAATTCCCTTTTTTAAATTTGCTGTGGATTTTGAAGAGCACTCAAATTCATTTAATTACCTCTTCTTTTGACAATTCCCGGAAGTTATATTTAAAGAAAAACAGGGATGGAAACACAATGCATTATGGATTACTCACCTTCTTACTCACCTTCACCATTCTGTGGGCACAACAACCGGAAACCGTTTTAACCCTGAGCTGGGGCAGTAAGGATA
>JALWDQ010000713.1:0-9314 GCA_027039625.1 Calditrichia bacterium
GATTAAATTATGAAAAAATAAGCCATAATTATCTATTTTTATGATATTTTGTTTAAAATTTGGAATTTCTTCGCGTCCTTTGCGTTTCCTCCGCGCCCTTTGCGGTTTTTAATTATCTAACATTTGTTGTCTGGAACTTGTTCTTTGAGATTTCTTTCCCCTTTCGTGGTTAATCTTTTGAAAAACCACGGTCTCCGAATCCCAAAGTTCTTCTTTAAAATCCCAGCAAAATATTTTTTTAATGAATCCTTCCGGTGTTATGGTTATCTTTTGTTTCCAGAAAGTAAATTGGTATCGGAAAGGAAATCGTGTGAAAATAATATCTCACAATGATTTGTGGTTATTTAGATGGCTGATGCCGAGAACATTCATTCTACTGCTGGGAATACTTCACTTGGCAGGTGCTCATTCCTCTACCCACGTCGTTTATCCCTGGCAAACAGCCACAGAAAAGAGCTCCGGGCGAAAATGCGGATTCCCGGCAGTTCTGGCTGCCGCCTCTGCACCGGAAGCTCATATCCGCCACCAGTATCAACTCTGGAAACAAAGCCGCCTGACCGCGCAAGCGGTGTTTACTTCCCCTTCGGGGCATTTCCACATTTATTACGATACCACCGGATACCATGCCATTCCCGATTACGACCGGGACGGCAACGGAATCCCCGATTATCTGGAATTTGTTGTTCTTTCCTTCGACCGGGCATGGCAGGTGGAAGTGGATTCCTTGGGATTCCAGCCACCACCCGACAGCAGCGGCAATCCCCGAAACCATTATCCCGTGTACTGCAAGGCAATCCGCGATTACGGCCAGACGGTGCTGGATTATCAAATCCCCTTTAGCAATCGGAAAGCATTTGTTACCCATGTGGAAATCAATGTGGATTTCTCTTTTGTACACTACCCCGGCGTAACGGACCCCATTGTGCGAGATAGCATGGCCATCGCCGTTACCGCCGCGCATGAATTTAACCACGCCCTGCAATCCGGCTACAATTTATGGTCAGACGCCAGCGGAAGCTGGTTCCAGGATATCTGGTTCATCGAAAGTTCCGCGGTGTACATGGAGGAAGTGGTTGCTGATGAGGTGAACGATTACCTGAATTATTTGGACGATTACTTCCGGGAGTGCCATCATTCCATCGACGAAGATCGCTATTCCCTGGCCGATTACGGCAAGGTACCGTTCGAAATCATGCTGGGGGAGATGTTTGGTCGGGATGTGACCCGGCGCATCTGGGAGAAAATTGTAGAGGTAAGAGCCATCCCCGCCACGGAGAAGGTGATGGCGGAAGAAGCGACTTCCCTGCAAAACGTGTTTCCGGAACTGGCAAAATGGCTTTATTACACCGGAACCCGGGCGCAAGGGGAATATTTCCCCGATGCGGCGCTTTTCCCCTCCGTTCCCGCGGTTTCCCTGAACGATATTTCCTTTCTTTCCGACACGGTACTTACCGACTCCCTCCCGCATCTGGCTTTTCGTTATTATCAGGGTACCACACACCTGCAGGATGATGCCAATTTTATTTTACAGGCCCAATCGGCTGCGGGAACCAGCAAACTCTCTGCCCTCTACGAAAATGCACTACAGAACGAAATCACGCTATTTCCTGCCGGTGTTCCTTTTCATTATACCGAACCGGTCAATGGAGGCAGCATGCAACTGGCGGTGGTCAATTCTACCCTCAGTGGAACCGCACATGCCGCTTACACTGTTAAAATTCAGCCCTACCAGAGCTCCACGGAGCAGGAGGTGTTTCTTTTTCCGCAGCCGGTGCACGCTTCGCAGCAACCCGGATGTGTGACCTTTCGATTTCCCGGGAAACAGGCTACCTTGCATATTTACACCGCCAACGGAAAGCGAGTGAAACAAATCGGGCCGGTTACCGCCCCCAATCTCTGCATCTGGAAACTGGAGAACGAGGCGGGAGGGAAAGTACCGAGTGGGGTGTATGTGTATTATCTGATTACCGAGGATCGGGAATTCCAGGGGAAAATCCTGGTTTTACCGTAACCAATCGTAAAATTGAATATCACCGGTGATAAAACGCCGGTGCATATTAACAGCAAGATTATTTCGTCCCGGAAAAGTCGGGTAAAGATATGGAAATTGTACCACTGGCAGCCATCATTAGTTTTCTGGCGCTGGATACAACGGCGGCATTTCAGATGCTCATCTCCAGCCCATTGTTTACCGGGCCATTGCTGGGGTACCTGTTAGGGGATCCCATGCTGGGATTCGAAATGGGCTTTCTTTTCCAGCTTCTCTGGTTGGGGAAAATCCCGGTGGGCGCTACTTTTGTACCGGAAGGCAACGTGGCTTCCATGATTGGCACCACCATCGTTTTACTCAATCGTCAACTGGGATTACCGCACACGGTGCTCACCCTGGCGTTTATCGAAAGTGTGCTCATCAGCTACCTGGGGGCGCTGGTTACGGTATTCTATCGTAAAATTAATGGCAGGATGCTGCAACTGGCGATATCGCAAATTCAGAAACGTCATTTTCGCTGGGTGATTTTCGTGGAAGTTTTGAGCATGGTGCTATACGGAGTGATGTTTTTCGCCTTTACCCTGAGCATACTTTATTTGAATGCACGCTTTCTCCCCTCTCTCATTCGTCTAATAGGAGGATTATTCGAGCACCAGCTCATCGTGGCGAAACCGGCTATTCTGGGAATTGGCATTGCTTTTGTTTTGCCGTTGTTAAAGGAAGCCTGGGCAGTGGTCCGAAAGGGGTGGCGATGATGGGGAACGGGCACATTCCGCGAAAACGCATCACACGCTGGGATTTGTTTAAGGTGTTCATTGCCAGCTTTTTCATGCAATCCGTCTGGAATTTTCGCAGTCTCATCAGTGTGGGCTTCAGCGCCTGCTTATTCCCGGTACTGAATAAACTGTACCAGACGCCGGAGGAGAAGAAAGAATTTCTTCTGCGGCATCTTCGGTTTTTCAATGCCCATCCTTACCTGGCTTCCTTTGCGCTGGGGGTAGCCATTCGCATGGAAGAGATTCATGTCGAAGAGAACGCCGAAAATCTGGAGATGTTGGATCGCATCAAAGAAATGCTTATCGGTCCTCTGGGCGCCATTGGCGATAAACTCTTCTGGGCGACGATTAAGCCCGCCACACTCATTGCCGGAATGGTGCTGGTGCTGGCGGCTCCGGACCAGGCTTTGCGCTGGATTTCCCTGGCAGTTGTCTTCCTCCTGTACAATATTCCTCATTTTTATTTCCGTTATCGGGGAATTGTGGAAGGGTACGAGCATCCGCTGGAAATTTATCGATTTGTCAATCAACAACGGTTTCAGCGGTTGCAGTTTGGTTATGCCGTGCTATTTATTGTCTCCCTTCTGGCGCTGTCCCTGCTCTTTGCCATCCATATTTACCAGTGGCATTACGGCTTAACGGTGGTTTTCTTCCTTTCTCTGGTGTACGCTTATGTTATGCGCAAAATTACGGATAATTTTTATCTGGTAAGCCTGGGAACTTTTATTTTTTTTCTTACCGTGGGAATTCTATTTTATTAAATTTGTTTTCATAATTTCCGGAGAGGGCTGGTAGAATAAAATTAAAATGTTTTAAAGGAAAAAACATACCGGAGTAAGGGAAAACGGGAACGTTTCTTCAAAAAACGGAAAAGAAAAAATTGCTTTATGAGAGTAAAAGAAGGGCAGGAAATTTCTGGCGGCAGAAGGGATTTTTCACCATTTATATGAAGTAAACATGCGAATTATCTCCAATGATTAAGAAAGAATTTAAAATAACCAACAAAACCGGTTTACATGCGCGACCGGCAGCCATGTTGATTAAAACCACCGGTAAATTTAAATCCGATGTGCGGATTTCCAAGGACGGGTATGAGGTGAACGGCAAAAGCATTATGGGAGTAATGACGCTGGCTGCCGAACCGGGAAGCGTTATTCAGGTTACCGTTGAAGGTGAAGACGAACAGGAAGCAATGAAAGCCATCGAAGAGCTTATTAAAAACAATTTTTACGAAGATTAATCTTTCCCCTCTCTGTTTGATTAATCAACATTCCATAATTGAAATGTGGTGAAGTTCGACACCCGAAATTAAAGAAGCCTTCATATCCTCTTAAAAAATTCATAAAAAATAATAATTTACAAAATTGGGTTCTTTCCAAAAAATCGGCATTGCATTTGCAATTCCAATGTTAAGGGATTAAGGATTTGGAAAGTAAACGTAAACAGGGACGTTTAACTACAGGGATGTTGCATGGAAGGAATTTATGGACGAATTTCGAATTCTAATAAGAAAGAATCGCAAAACTCCAATCAATATGAGGAAATGATCTCGTTTCTGCGAAGCCGTTTAAACATTATTGGTGCTTCGGTCTATCTTATTCAGGCCAAATTGGCCGAAGATGAAAAAGATGTGGGTAAGTATTTCCGGAAGATTAACGAAGAGATCGAATCGATTCGCAAAGTGCTCAATCAATAAAATTATGGAAGAGAGGGATGAACCGCAACGAGATTAGAATTCTAGTTGTAGAAGATGAGGAAATTATTCGTATGATGTTTCGCCAGTCCTTCGAGAGCTGGGGCTACCAGGTGGATTGTGCCGAGAATGGGAAAGAAGCGCTGGAGAAATGCCAGAAAGAAGAATTCCATATTGTGGTGACCGATTTAAATATGCCGGTAATGGATGGGATGGAATTACTCAAAAAAATAAAATCCCGCTGGCCTTACATCGAGGTTATTGTGATTACCGGATTTGCCACCATTGAATCGGCCATTGAGGCAATGAAGTTAGGAGCTCACGATTTTATACTGAAACCGGTGAATTTTGAACATGTGCAGTTTACTATCAATAAATGTTACCAGCGGATTCGCGCCCAGGCAGAAAACACGGAATTGCGTGAATTAAACCGACAACTTTCCCTGCTGAACGAAATGAAAGATAAATTCATTTACATCACCAACCACGAAATCCGTACTCCCTTAACCATTTTCAAAGGATATCTGGAAATTCTGGATAGTATGTTGCAGGATGCCGACCCGGAATTGCGCGAAATTCTGGAAGTCCTCCAGAGTACTGCTGATGAACTGAACGAAATTGTGGACAAGATGCAGGAACTGGAAGCTCTGGAAAAGGCTCAAAATAGTAAAAAAGAAGAAATTGTGGATTTAAAAAAGCTCATTTCCCGGGTTTATAAAGAAATGGTAAAATTGTTTAATTCCCGTAACATTGTATTGAAGGTGTACATCGATAAAAATCCGCTACTTTATAAAGGTGACTACCGGCAACTGCTTCTGGTGTTTCGGGAATTACTCCAGAATGCCCTGAAATTTACCCCTGATGGAGGGAAAGTCATTGCCCGTCTGGAATTGAAAAATAACGAGATTTTTTATTCCGTGAAGGATAATGGTGTGGGCATTCCCTTCGACAAACAAAACATGATTTTCGAGAAATTTTATGAAATCCAGGATGTTATTAACCATCGGACCTCTAAACAGGATTTTATGGGTGGGGGTATGGGAATTGGATTAACTCTGGTAAAAGAAATTGTTGAATCCATGAGGGGGAAAGTTTTACTGGATAGCGAACCAGGGAAGGGATCGACTTTTACGGTAGTCCTTCCAATCATGGAAATTAAACCGAAAGGAGCCCGTGATGTTTCTGCTTCGCAGTCTTACTCATTCCATGAGTAAATACGAACGAAACTACGGAGAATTTACCTGTCCGGTGTGCCATCGCAGCTTTGTGCAATTGTTACCACCCGGTAGTGTGGAAATAAAACCGCACCATCGGCCGGAAGTAGAGAATATGCCTCCGGAATTCCGCTATGTCTGCTCCCATTGCCACCGCCCTTTGCGACTCACCCGCATTTTTAACGGAAGGGGAGAAGAAGTGTGCTCTTACCCCGAACGTCACCGACAGCGATTGTACCCCTACCACCTGCCGGATTTCGATATTTGATGCTTTGCCAGGATTGCCAGCAAAAATTTTTTCTGAATAACTAAAAGGCACGATTTCCTGAATTTTCGACTCCCTAACCGGTGAATAGAGTCCTCCCCACCAACCACCATTTTCATATCACACCTTTAGAACGAATCCAGGCTCTCCCTACCAGGTACCACCATCCTGTTACTCCGCTCTGCTCCACTTTATTGCTTGACATTGAAACCGGATTATGTTAAAATATTCACGGTATTAAAAAATATGAACTTATGCGCAAAATATTCCTGCTTTTCATTATTTTCTTTGGAATGCTCTGGGCCCAGGAACAGCCCAGAGTTTATTTGCTGACGTTGAATGGTGTGGTTAATCCTGTTGCTTCCGATTTCATCCGCCACGGGATTGAGGTAGCAACGCAGGAAGGAGCGGAATGCCTCATCATTCAGATGGACACGCCCGGCGGTTTAATGAAATCCATGCATCAGATTGTGAAAGATATTCTTGCCTCACCGGTACCGATAGTGGTTTATGTGGCTCCTTCCGGTTCCCGGGCCGGGTCGGCAGGCGTATTCATTACCTATTCCGCCCACATTGCCGCCATGGCACCGGGTACCAACATCGGAGCAGCGCATCCCGTGAACATGGGTATCGGCAAGGATTCCACCCAGCAAACCATGATGGAAAAGATTACTAACGATGCCGTGGCTTATATTCGCAGCATCGCCGAAAAGCGGCATCGCAATGCGGATTGGGCCGAGAAAGCGGTGCGCGAAAGTGCTTCCATTTCTGCCCGCGAAGCCCTGAAGCTGCACGTGGTGGATGTCATCGCCGATAATGTGGACAGCCTTCTTGCCTGGATGGATGGAAAAGAAGTGGAGGTATTAACAGGCAAGAAAACATTGCACACGCGAAATGCCAGAATTATCCCCATGGAAATGTCCTGGCGCCTCAAGATTCTGAACGTCATCAGCGATCCCAATATTGCCTATATTCTGCTGCTTATCGGGATTTACGGCATCTTCTTCGAACTGTACAATCCCGGTACCATATTGCCGGGCGTAGTGGGCGGCATCAGCCTTATCCTGGCATTTTACGCCCTTCACACCCTGCCGGTGAATTACGCCGGGCTATTACTCATCCTTTTCTCCATTATTCTCTTCATTGCCGAAATTAAAATACCCAGCTACGGATTATTAACAGTAGGAGGAATAGTGTCGCTAACACTGGGTTCTTTAATGTTGTTTGATTCTTCGGTGCCTTTTATTCAGGTATCCTGGAAAGTGATTCTTTTTGCAGTGATTTTGACCACGCTCTTCTTTCTGTTTGCGGTGGGAATGGGCGTTCGTGCTCAGCGCCGAAAGGCGGTCACCGGCTCGGAGGGGCTAATTGGCGAAGAAGGCGAGGCAGTGGAAGCGTTTCGGAAAAACGAAGGCCAGGTGATGGTGCATGGTGAAATCTGGAAAGCACTGAGTGAAGAAAAAATTGCAAAAGGCGATAAGGTTGTGGTCACCGAAGTGAAGGGACTGAAACTTATCGTCAAAAAAGTAACATAGGAGGAAGAACAATGCCATATCTGGGAACAATTATTATTCTGGTTTTACTTTTGTTAGCCAGCGCCATTCGTGTTTTAAGAGAGTACGAACGGGGCGTGATTTTCCGTCTGGGACGTCTGGTGGGCGCTAAAGGTCCGGGACTGATTTTTCTCATCCCTGTTATCGATCGGATGGTAAAAATTAGCCTGCGCACAGTGGTAATGGATGTGCCGCCCCAGGATGTGATTACCCGGGACAATGTAAGTGTGCAGGTCAATGCCGTGGTGTACTTCCGGGTTCTGGATCCCCAGAAGGCGGTGGTGGAAGTGGAAAACTACCTTTTCGCGACTTCCCAGCTTTCTCAGACCACCTTGCGGAGCATCGTGGGGCAGGTGGAGCTGGATGAACTTCTGGCCAATCGGGAGAAGATTAACAAACAATTACAGGAGATTATCGACAAACATTCCGATCCCTGGGGAATTAAGGTCTCGCTGGTGGAGATTAAACACATTGATCTGCCGATTGAAATGAAGCGTGCCATGGCGCGGCAGGCCGAAGCCGAGCGCGAACGCCGCTCTAAAATCATCAACGCCGAAGGGGAATACCAGGCGGCCACCAAACTTCAGATGGCTGCGGAAATCATCAACAAATATCCGGTGGCGCTGCAGCTGCGCTTCCTGCAAACCCTTACCGAAGTGGCTTCAGAGAACAACTCCACCACCATCTTCCCGGTTCCCATCGACCTGTTCCAGCCGTTTTTAAAGGCATTCAATAAAAACAACGAAGAATCCTGATAGTTCGCCGAAATAGGCTGGTTGTTCAATCTCGCCCGTTCCCGAATATTCCGGAACGGGTTTTGTTTGTGTTGAAAAATTGTTGATTTATTTCAGGAATTTTTATGAAAAATTCATCCCCGTTTTCCATCGATAAACTGTATTCGGCTATTGTGAATTATTCCGCAGATGCCATTTTCTTTGTGGATGAAGCCAACGTCATCCGAAGCTGGAATCGGGGTGCGGAGCTGCTGTTTGGGTATCGCCCGGAAGAAATTATGGGGAAAAGCCAGGATGTTTTATTACCCGCTATGTTACGGGAATTGGGAGAGAGCGAATATATTCGCTCGGAGCTGGAGCGGAAGGGATTTATTCAGCAGTACGAAACCAGGCGTCTGCACCGTTCTGGGAAGGAGATTTTTGTTGAACTTACCCAGACCCGGATTTACGATAAGCAGGGAAATCCGGTGGGGAGCTCGGTGATTTTACGGGATGTGACGGAGCGGAAGCAGCTGGAGCTGGAGTTGCGACAATCGGTGCGCGAGCTTTCCCTGCTCAGCGAGCTGAATGAAGTGCTCATGGATATTTACCATCCCGACGAAATCATCCGTACAGTGCTTTTGGCGCTGATTTCCGGCGAGAAGCCCCGTTTCGATCGGGCGGCATTTTTTGCACGGCTGGCAGGGGAAGGCGTGCTGGTGGGCAAACTGGCTGTGGGTCCTATTCCGGAAGCTACCGACATCCAGCGCTGGAAAAAATTACAGGCCGGGCGCGGGAGTTTGCGCGAAGTGCTGGCGGTGTATCATCGCCATTTTCGGCGAGATTCTTATCCGTTCGAGAAAAACATTCAGAAGATTCAGATCCCCCTTTCTACGGTAAGCAATGTGTTGGTTCACGCCCTGCAAAAAAATAAAATCCTGGTGATTTCCTCTGAATTTCGGGATGGAGCAAAGGGGCTGCATTTTCGTTTTAACGGAGGCGATTTGCGAGACGCGTTGCAAACATCCTCTTTTGTGGTACTCCCACTCATTACCAAGAAGCGAAATTTTGGGGTAATATGGGCGGATAATGGCATCTCCGGGCGAACTA
>JALWDQ010000714.1:0-2949 GCA_027039625.1 Calditrichia bacterium
TTTGGACGCTGCGGTTCCTAAAAATTTGTTATTTGTTATTTGGGATTTGTTATTTGTTATTTGTTATTTCTTGATTGGTATTGCAAAGATTTTCAGAACTTCCCGGATATCCTCTTGCTTCGTACCGGCGCTCCGGTTATTTTCTTTCAGCACCTTTTTACAGGATGTACCGGTGAATCATGTGGGATAAAGATGAAAAAGAACGGTTGTTCTGGTTCCGGTTTAAAGTCGCTCTGATTTTTTCTCTGCTGCTCTGTATTATACTGTTCTATGCCTTTCCCCGAGTTGGTCCCTTACATCCCGCACAGCCGGTTCCTTTAAAAATCACCATTCAGGTGAGCGAGATTCCCCCAACCCGCCAGAAAAAAACGGGAAAACGTCCCCGCCCGGCTCCACCCAGGTGGGGGATTCCGGTGGTAGCTGAAGAAGCCGATTTCCCCGAAGATCTCCCCCTTACCGAAATTGGAAACACCCATCCGCAATCCGCTGATATTGCCGGAGAAGTTGCCGAAACCCCCGCTCGCCCATTGCTGGATGTGTATCCCGATATTTCCACAACTTCTTGCAAAGGTGTGGTGCGTTTATTACTTTTGGTGAATCGATCGGGAAAAGTAGAGAATGTTGAAGTTCTGGAAAATACTACCGGTTCCCGAAAATGCCTGAAACTGGCCATCGAAGCTGCCAAACGCAGCCGGTGGTTGCCTGCACGTCTCAGGAATCACCCGGTAGATAGCTGGGTCACCAAAACATACAAATTCAATGAATGAGTGAAGTATGAATATTGTTCTGTTCGAAGATTCGGGCTTTCGCAACCTGCTCCCCCTGGCTTATTTCCGTCCCGTATGGGATTTGCGGCTGGGAAGCGGAAACCTCCGCCAATTTATTGCAGCGAATTTGCCGGATGCTCGTTTCCAATTTCTAGCTCGCGATTATCTGCATCAAAATTACCTATCCCCGGAACATCGGTATAACCTGGAAGCAGGGGAAACTTCCATTTTCCTCAATGGAAGGTGGTATCCCGAACCGGAATTGGTGGAACCACTTGGAGAATTGATCCCCGGAGAGGCGTTGTTTTCGGGCGGGGAGTTATTGGCATTCTACCCCAGACCGGGAACGTTACACACCTATGTGGAAAATGGGGTTGTACAAACCGAACGGGTAAGGAATGATTATCGGGTGCAGGAAGTAACCGCCCGCTTTTTGCGTTATCCCTGGGATTTTATTTTTGAGAACGGGAAGCAGATTCAGCGCGATTTTAACCGTCTGGTGGGGGAAGGGCGTATTGAGGGAACGATGGATGCGGGTGTACATTTACTGCGTCCCGAACAAATCTATTTAGCGCCGGAAAGTCGAGTGATGCCCGGGGTGGTGCTGGATGCCGAGCAGGGTCCCATCTGGATCGATCGCGGGGCGCGGGTGATGCCCAATGCGGTGCTGGAAGGTCCCCTTTACCTGGGACCGGGAAGCCTCATCAAAGCGGGTGCGAAAATTTACCAGAACACCAGCATCGGGCCGGTGTGCAAGGTGGGTGGCGAGGTAGAAGAAACGATTATTCAGGAATATTCCAATAAACAACACGAAGGCTTTCTGGGGCACGCTTTTCTGGGCGCCTGGGTAAATATCGGTGCAGATACCAATAATTCCGATTTAAAGAATAATTACGGAGAAATTACGGTTTTTTTAAACGGGTATCCTGTTCCCACCGGGAAGCAGTTCCTGGGATTAATCATGGGGGACCATTCCAAAACGGCCATCAATACCATGTTTAACACCGGAACGGTAGTGGGGGTAAGTTGCAATGTGTATGGTGAAGGGTTTCCGCCCAAATTCATTCCATCCTTTAGCTGGGGCGGTAGTGGTGGTTTGCGCAATTACAGTTTCGAAAAATCCCTGGCGGTCGCGCAATTGGTTATGAAGCGGCGGCAGGTTCCTTTCACCGATAAAACGGAAGCCCTCTTTCGAGCGGTACGCGAATTGGCTTTGAATATTGAAAATCGTGCGAGGGTACGCGGATGAAGACCAGATACGCACTGGGGATCGACATTGGCGGAACGTCGATCAAATACGGTTTGTGCTCCGACCGCGGAGAGCTCCTTCGGGAGAGCGCCATTCCCACACCGGCCACTTCTCCCAGAGAAGAGATTTTAAACCACATTGCAGGGGTTATCGAAGAAGGACTAACCTGGGCTGAAGAAGCAGGCGTAAAGGTCAGCGCCATTGGAATAGGAACGCCGGGTAGTGTGGATGTGGAACGTGGCTTTTTAATGGGAGGAACTCCCAATTTTACCCACTGGCGAGATGTTCCCATCGTGGATACGCTTTCCCGGAGATTTTCGGTGCCCATTTTTGTGGATAACGATGCCAATGTTATGGCTTTTGGCGAGTACAAGTTTGGTGCAGGGAATGGCAAACTTAATGTCATTACCATCACCCTGGGTACGGGAATTGGAAGCGGTATTATCATAGAAGGGGAGCTTTATCGGGGTACCAATTATGCGGGTGCAGAGCTGGGGCACATGAGCATTGATTATGAGGGCAAGAAGTGTAAATGCGGGGGAATTGGGTGCTGGGAGCTTTACGCCTCCGCCACAGCCATGATTAACGATTACAACCAGCGTAATCCGGAACATCCGGTTAAAGATACCCGGGAATTATTTCAGCGGTATTATCGCAACGAACCGGAGGCGCAGGAGACCATTGCTCGCACCCTGGTGTATCTGGGGGCAGGATTGGCTAATATCATCAACATTTTTAATCCCGAGATGATTATTGTAGGCGGCGGAGTGAGCGAGGCAGGGGATTGGTTTGTGGAATTAGCTGCCCGGGAAGCTTTTCGGCGAGCCATGGCTACCAGCTCCCAGGGAGTGGATATTCGCCGGGCGCGTCTGGGAAACCGGGCGGGAATGCTGGGGGCTGCGGCATTTGCCCTTCACATGATTGCCAAAAGAG
>JALWDQ010000715.1:0-29672 GCA_027039625.1 Calditrichia bacterium
GTATACTTCAATCTCCCCCGTAGGAATTCTGGGATTCAATGCTTCAGTGGGGCGGGTACGTACTTCTCCACGAATCGCTACCACAAATTCTGACCGTAATTTCTTGGCGCGCTGGTAAATTTCGGGGGAGATTTCTGGTGAAAACACCACCTGGGTCTTTCCATATCGGTCTCGTAAGTCAATAAAAAACATCCCACCCAGATCGCGCCAACCATCCACCCAACCGTTTAAAACTACTGTTTTTCCTACATGTTCTTTCCGCAATTCGCCGCAAGTATGGGTTCGTTTCCAGTTCAAGATATCTCTCCAATGTTTTTACTCAATTTGAGCAAAAATATAAAGCAGTTCAGTCACAAGAACAAATGCATTTTCGAAAGGTAATCCCGAGGATATCAATAAAAAAGCGCAGCCCGGAGATTCACCGAACTGCGCCAAAACAAATTTCTGCTTAAATTAGCCAAAAATGAATTTTGTTCGAATGGTTACTTCGGCACGCGAATTGGTTAATTTGGGGAAGTTTCGCCAGCGCCGGACGGCTTGAATTATGCACTTTTCTACTTTCTTGTTATTCAAAGTCGACCGAAGAATCTTTACAGCACCCACGCGACCATTGGGAAGAATTACAAAACTCAGTAAAATTTCGCCCCGCAGGTTGGGATCAATTTTCAGCTGAGATTGATAGCAATATTCTACCGAGGCTTTATTTTGGTTAATTACGGCATCAATTACTTCAGGATCCCTTCCTGAAGCACCGGCACCACGTCCCGTTACCTTTGTTTCTTGCGCTAATTTGATGGTACCCCTGCGCGTGACATTCACACTCTCGGAAACCCCTGTACCACTCACAAGATCATCAATGCCTGTTTCGCCAACCTCACCTCCAATATTACCACCTTTTGCAATGCGGGTACGTTCTCCTCTTCCAGCAGCTTCTCGAAGTGCAGCTGTCCCACCAACAACTTTGGAAGCATCTACTACTCCCTGCGTACTACCAAAATCTCCCACGTCAGCATAAGCTTCGCCTGTTCCGCCACCCCCCGCAGCGGTTAAAGCAGCCAGCACACCATATCCTGCAGCTTCCTGTTCCATCTTGGCACGTTTTGCACGACGGGCTCCTCGACTGGCACGACGCCGTTTTACCTTCTCGGCAGAAGACTCACTTACTAATTTCTGAGACTTTTCACTTAATTTTTCTTCCTTTGGAGCCACTTCTTCTGCCACCATTCCACCGCCTTCTTCCTCCGTGGTCACCTTCTCTTCCGGGGTCATAATCTCGGCGTAAAGCTGCTTCATATAAATCTGTTTAATCTTTTCCTTTTCCTGCTCCGATATCCGCCAATCCCGGGACGTCATATAAAATACAAAACCATATAACACTACCCAGGTAATTAATAAAATGGCATAAAAGCGCTTATCGAAATATTCCCAGAAACTTCGCTCGAATTCTTTGGGAAAACCTGCCAGTTTAAATCCCTGTGCTCCCCCCTTCCCCGGGACCGCTGCACCTGGAGCGCTATTTTTACGATCTGCCATGATGAATCTTCCTCTCTCCAGTAAATTTTATTCTTCACCCTGATAGGTTAATAACCTAAGCTTATTGTATTCTGACTGACCACATGTATACAATACCTTAACTAATATCTGGAATGGGGTATTTTCATCCGCTTCAATGATAACCTCGTGGGTAAATGGTTTTCCGAATTGGGCTTCATTTTTTTTGGCTTCCTCTGCCAATTCCTTCAACCGCATAAACAATGGTTGAATTAAATTCTCATTCATATTCAGATCTTGCAAACTCATCAGCACATCCGTACCAACCAAAATATCGTGACGGGTTACCGATACAGTCAGTTCCTTTTTAGGCTGCTTATCACTGAGAGAATAAGGCAGCTTCAAATCTTCGGATGGAGTCATAATCTGACCTGTGGTAGAATACGTTTTTAGCAAAAAAAGGAGTATGATGGTCATCATGTCCATCATAGAGGTCAGATTTAAATCCTCTTTTTCGAACTTAAGATGTTTTTTGCGTCTCGAAGGAATAAACGCCATAGTTTTTCCTCTTTTCTTTAAAAATCATTACAGAATAATTTGACCAATAATTATTTGCGGAAACAGATCTCTTTTAAACCCATTCTCATCCTCATATGTTGTCACATAATCCATAGTTTTAATAATATACTTGTACAGGATATCCGCTTCCGCAGTCAAAATTATGGCATCTTTATCTGCAAAATCGGTATTCTTAATTTTTTCTTTAATTTGAATCAGTTTCTGTTGTAGTGTTTTGAAATCGTACGTTCCATTCTCTTTCAGAGGCACAGATGGCGGCGCTCCTTCTTCACGTTTAGCTTCTTCGGCTTGCAAATAGCCACTTCGGGTACCAATATAAAATCCATTTTTAGAAATAATGACCTGCAACCCAAGACGTTTCTGCTGTTCATAGGGTTTTTCTGTCTCCACACTCCCGCCCCCTGCCTTTTTAGGAGGCAAATTAAGTTCCCGAATAGCCAATTTGGTCCATACCGAACCTGCCAACAATAGCGGAATAAGCACGACCATCAAATTCATAACAGGTCGGATATCGAGCGCCATCGCCTCGATCTTCTGATGCCGACGCATTGATGGTTTGTAAGCCATTGCAACAACCTTCTATTGTTGATTAACGGTTACCAGTAATTAAATTAATTAATTTCACTAGATGTTCATCCATCTCATCGATGATCTGCGTGGTTTTGTTTTGAATAATATTGTAAATAATCAACGTGGGTACTGCCACCGCCAGACCAAAGATGGTAGTATTCATAGCCACCGAAATACCCTGTGCCAGAATACGCGGTTTATCTGCTTCCGGAATATCGGTACCACCGATAGCCTCGAAAGCGATAATCAGACCATAAATTGTTCCCATGAGACCGGTTAATGTGGAAACATTGGCTAACATGGATAAATAATTGGTGCGTTTCTGCAGCTGCGGAATAACCTCCAGTGTACCTTCATCTACAGCATTTTGAATAGACCGGAAATCCAGGCTCTCACTCTCGGCAACTTTCTTAAGTCCTGCCAATACCACGTAAGGCAACGCTTTTTGCTTTCCTTGCTCGCACAACTCAATTGCCCGTTTAATATTTCCACTGGTAACCAGTTTCCGAATTTCCATCATAAATTTGTCGGCATTCACATTGGAACGCACCATAACGTAATAAATCCGTTCGATAGCAATGGCCAGAGCAATAATGAAGAAGATAAGAATCAGCCACATGAAAATAAAACCGGAAGAGTTGGTACTAAAATTTTCGAAAAAGTGTTTCCAGAATTGGACAGAAGAACCCATAGAAAATTCCTCCTTAAGTTTGTATAATTATCGTCTGAAAATTACTTGCTAAAACCTTTTTTTATTTAATAATGCTTCTAGATTTTTAATTGGTTTTACCTTACCACTGGTAATAGGACGAAACTGAATTTCTTCGGCCTGGGTCGAAAGTTCGTTTACAAACGATTTTTCCATCGTAATTTCTTTAAAATCCGGCTTAAGCCGACGGCTAAACATCTTTACCCTAGGGAGCTCCATCCGCGCCGATATTGTGATTGCACGTTCGGTCAGGTCGATAACAGCCGGAGTTTGTCCCTGGTTTTGCCTCTGATTATTAGTTTGAGGCTGGGCAAGGACTGACTCCCAAAAAAGCATTACTATTAAAAAGAATAACCACTTCATAACTCTGCCTCGTTTAATGGGCTATAATTCTATTTTTATTTAATAACACCGTACGCATCAATTCCTGCTCATCTATATTCTCGGCCGCCGCACGGCGAATTTTCTCAGCCGCAGAAGTCACTTCTACCGGGAGTAACTCCAATTTCATGTAAAAACGGAATCCATAACGGGGAGGTCCATCGAAATCGGTCACTTCAACAGCCACAACATTCTCACCCCTATGCAAGAAATCACCGATTTCAATATAGGAGATACTATCTACACTTTCAAACAACGCAGTTTCATCTCCTTTGATGTACTCTCCATTTAAATAAATATGATACTCGTCATCCGCGGTAATGAGAGCCCAACCCTTTATCACCTGATTACGTAAATTAAAGTGTTTCCGGAAATAGGCAGTGAGCGTATCAGGCTCCAGAGAGTCTACCTGAGCAATTTGAACCGTATCTGTTGTTTCCGCCGTTTGAGTAACATCGACAGGTTCTTTATCCATTAACTCTAACGTTCTTGCAGGTTGGGTGGTGTCTGCACCGGTAGTATCCATTGCCACACTATCCGTACCAGTGGTATCCATCCCCTTAGAAGTATCTATTGGCGCTACAACCGAAGGTTGTTTTTGGGGTTGCCATACCCAGATAGAAGGAGGATTCACCCCCAGAGAATCGAACAAAGCAAAATACAGATCTGGAGGTAACAGAACCTCTACTGCATTTTTCCAACCGGAATCGTCAAAGTTTACTTCCAGCCAATTCATATCGTATTCAGTAGAAGCCAGCCAGGTAGTATCGGATTGTACAATAAATTTTTCTCGAGGAAGATCTCCTATATATTTAGCGGGATCTAATTCAACCAGTTTCGCCAGAATCAAAGTAACCCACACATTTTTATCGATATGAAAATCTTTGCTAATTTGATAACTGTTTTCCAGCGCCTGCTTGGCATAATCTCGCAAACTGGAACGCTGGTCGTCAAAATACACGACACCCAACTGATATTTCTGAAGGCCAGTGGAATCCGATAAAGCATTGAAATAGTCTCGCTTTTCCTCAGCGATACTTGCAAGATCAAGCATTCTCATCGCACCTTCGTATGAACGATTAAATAAATGGTCTTCCGTAGTAAGCACTGCATCATTTTCAATGTTATTCTCTTGCGCAAATTTTAATGTCTGTTCATATTGATGAATAGCGCGCATCATGAATTCATTCATGTAATCAATAATACTCATCATCTGATCGTTATAATCCATGGAATTCATTCCATCCGGAGTAGTCGCTGACTCCCCGCCCTCTACTAAGTCTATTAAAACAGGAATCTGGGTTTCGTATAAATCTGCTGCTTTAAATACCAGTTTACCATATTCATCAGCCAGTAATTTACTAACCAATAAAATTTTACGCTTAGATTCTTCCACATATTTGTTTTTTAGACCCAATTCATTCGAAATTTTAATATTTTTCAAATGGGCTTCAATAGTTACCCGAATAGCAGGTGCCACCGCTTTTTGCAACAATACTTTTTTCCAGGAAAGATAAACCATATCTTTGCCCGGAGGGGTTTGACGCAAATAAGCATCGATGAATTGTTCCGAACGTTTCGCCACTCCGTAAAGGATGGAAGAAACTTTCTCCTGCGCTTGATGATACCATTTAAGAGCCACCTCCCGGGTACTATCAATCACCATTTCCTTTTTCAAATTCGCCAGACTATCTTCTGGCGCTTGAGCAGTCGAATCCGGCTCAATTACAGATTCAGTGGTATCGAACAAGGAAATTTCCAACTTTTCTGCATAAATGGGAATGTTCTTTATCACATTTTTATACTCTTCAACCGCTCGCTCGTAGGCTGGAACAGATGCTTTGAAAATTCGATCGCGTTCTACCAGTTCCTGCTCGGGAGTTAAATTAGGTGGTAACTCCTGATTTACAATGGCATCTGCAAAATCTTCATAAGCTTCAGCAATTTTGTACATTGCCTCGAAACCACGAAGCGATCCCATCTGAATTACTTTGGTAAAAGCATCAATTACCGCTTTTAATTTTTCTTTCTTCAGTTGCACTTGTTGCCGGAAATTTGCTTCCGGATATCCCAGAGTTATTGCTTTATATTCCTGGTATTCAATTTCTCCCAATTTATAATAGGCCTCGGAAGCAAAATACAAATTGGGGTCACGTCCTGTACGTGCATATTCGTTGCTTTTTGCAATAGCTTTCTGAAATTCCTGCCGCGCTAAATCATATTGCCCGTTTTCAAAATAATATTCTCCCCTGCGATAAAATGCTTCCACACTGCGGCTATCGTTAGGATATCGCTTAGCAAATTCATCATAAATTTTATTGGCTGCAGCCAGATCGCCTAATTTTAAATAGTATCGCGCATTTTCAAACAACAAATCTTTTGAATCGTTGCTATTGGGATAATTGGCAATGTAAAGCTCATTAATACGAATAGCATTATTCCAATCCTTGGCTTTGGCGTAAAATAGGCTGGCATTATAAAGAGCCACTTCTGCATCCTTATTCTGAGGATACAATTTGTAAATCCGTTCATACGTGGCAGCCACATTTGCATAATCTTCCATCTGTTTGTAGTCATCAGCAATGTGTCCCAGAGCAATTAAACGATATTTTGATTCAGGAAAATTAACCACCAGTGTGTCGAAAACTGCAATAGCCTTCTGCCACTCTCCTGCTCTTTCGTAATTTCTACCACTATTAAATAATGCTAAATCTACAATTTCAGAATAATATCGGGCATCCGTGTAAACCCGATAATATTCTTTGGCTGCCTCCACATATTTTTCCTCTTGTTCCAGACGTTCAGCATTCTTATAAATGGATTCTCCAATTCGTTTCCGTGCCACTTCTTTCTGATCCTCAGGCACCCCTTCGCTCTCCAGAATCTTTTTAGCCACAAATTCAGCATCCTGATATTTACCCAGGAAGAAATAACTATTCATCAAAGAAATAAGCCCAATATTCTTTTGCTGGGCTTCCGGAAAACGACTTACCATAGTTTTGTAGTACTTTCGTGCCAGATCAAACTGACGGTGCTGGTAGTACAATGCTCCGGCACTGGCTAAATAAGAAGCCGTTTTCTCGCTATTGGGGAATAATTTAATGTAATTATCCAGAGCCTCGGCCAGCATTTTTTCTTCTTCTGTCAGCTCTTGCGCGGTCATTTGAGCCATATCAACCCCAGCAATCTGGGTAGTATCCATGGAACTACGCTTTAACTCTACCAGCGTCTGAGCTACTGCAATAGCATTGTTTGCTGCGTCTTCCCGATGAGTATCTTCCAGATAATCGTTACTTACCCGTAAGTATTCTTCAAACGCTTCTTTGTAACGGTGAAGCTTAGTATCCAGGACAAAAGCCATGGACCAGTTAATTTCATAAGCATTTTCATGAGTAGGGAATGTTTCCAGATACAGTTTACATAAATCTACAAATTTATTATACGCCGAAGTTGTATCCTGACCGGTATGCTCCATTTTCTGAGCAGTGGCAAGCTGATAAATAATATTAGCCCGTAATGCTTCTTCGCTTAGAGTAAGTGCTGTATCCAGTACCGCAATGCGATCCGCACGATCGCTTTCTTCCATCCGAGCGTACCACTCGGTATTTGGATTATAACTTTCGAACAGTTTTTGCCGTTCTTCAAAAGCTTTCTCTGGCTGGTTGGCTTCCAAATACACATCCGCTATCTTTTTCCGAATAACAGGAGCATAAGCATAATCTGGATAAATCTCTAATAACGTCTGGTAAGCTAAAATGCTGTTAGAATAATCCACAATCCGGGCATAGAGATCCCCCATGCGAGCAAAAACATCCACTCCCCATTTGGGTTTTCCCAATCGTTCAATAAATCTCTTCGCCTTTACAACTCCCTCTTTATTGTAACTGGTATCCACAAAAGAAGCCGCTAGATATTGAATGGCTTCTGGTTCAATATTGGAGCGGACATATTTCCCCTCCGGATCCAGATCCTTTAATCGTTCAATGTCCTGTATTACCATAGTAAAATAAGTAATGGCATCCCGGTAATATTGCGGATTATCCGCTGCTAATCGATAATAGGTCCATCCCAATTTGTACAGAGCTTCATCATAACGAGGAGAATCTTTATATTGCAGAACATTTTTGTACAACTGAGCCGCTTTATGCAAATTGCGAATAGTTTCTTCGCGATTTTGCCCTAATCGGGCCTGAAAATAATATTCAGCCAACTGCATATATGCTTCAGGAGCGTATTTACTATCTGGATATTTATCCAGCAGTTCCAGAAAAACCTTTTGCGCTGCTTTCTCTTCTCCCATCTGCTTTAATAAAAACGCTTTGTTGTAGAGGGCGTCATCCGCCATTTCAGATTCCGGGAAATTAGCCAGAATTAGATCATATATCGCGATAGCTTTAGAATAATCTTTCTGCGGGAAAGTAGGTGGCTGTGGTTCAACCTTCAACTTGCCTTCTTCATACAATTTTTGTTGCTGCTCGTATTCATCGTATTTCCGATTATATTCCTCGACGGCACGATCATAAGCAGCATCTGCTTCATCTATATAATATTCCGCAACGCGAATCAGAATGTAATCCTGTTTTTCATTTTCTTCCCGGGATTGATTTAAAAAATCTTTACCAATTTTAATACCCCGTTCCAGATCTAGCTCCCGTTTTTGCAGGATACGCTGTTTTTCCTGCTCCAGCATCTTTTTCAATTTAACCAATTCCTCGATGGAAAACTTTTCCAGCAAAGAATCGCTAATGGTAATTTCCTGCTCCTGTGCTCGGGAGGATAAAGGAAAAAGGAACATCCCTAAAAGAAAAATAAAAGATAGATTCAGAAATATTTTTTTGTGAACCATTCTCATTTTATACACCATTTCATATATTGGTTCTTATTTTTCTTCAAATTCACTTGTTCGTTGATCAAAATAATTTTCGCGGAATTCCCTTTCCCTTTCGGCTCGCATGCGTTTTCTTTCTTCCAACCTCGCTTTCATCGTCATAAAACGAATCTCTTCGTCGATTCGTCTCAGTTTATCTTCAACTATTTCTCGGCGTTTATTAAGTAATTTATTTACCTCCGAATAAAGCTGGGAGATCTCTTTCATTCGCTTTTCCAGACGGGCACGCTGCCCAAACTTTACATCAATAATACCAAAAGCACCAAAATCGCCCCATTGATCAAACTCCGGATAATTACGTCCGGTAGAAAGACGGAACGTTGCAGCATAAGTCTGGTCATACTTTTTACGAATCTCACGTAAACGAGCAATATCCTGTTCAATCCGAACCACTTCTCTGTAATCTCCCCGAGCCTGAGCCATTCTACTCTTTTCCTGAAGTGTTGCTATCTGAGTATCGATGCGATTTATCTCGTTCTGAATTTCCTGACGCATCCGCTGGTATTTCCGGGATCGATATTCGTATTCCGTAACCAATCGAGTTACCGGATATGCATCGAATAAATTGTACACGCTTGCCTGCCGTAAATATTTTTCCGGGAACCAATTCAAAACAACAGAAATGCGTATCATCATACTATCGATTTTAGCTACTGCATGGGTATTCCCTTTTGCTTGGGCTTCAGCTCGCAATTTACGCAATTCGCTCATCTGGTACAATAAATCGTTCAAGGTATTCATTAATTCTGAGCCAACCGGGCTCATTTCTGAAAGTTCCAATTCGTATTTTTTCCGTTCAATCTCACTCACCAAATCTGATGCCTTAACATAGGCATCCGGATCATTCCGTTGCAAAGCCAATTCCTTTAAATATTTTGCTCTGGAATAAAGCGAATCAATCCGGTCTCGCTCTTTCAGAAAATCTAACACATCTTTTTTCTTCACTTTAGACTGATAAACATCTTTGTAAAAATCCACTGCAACATCGGGATGATTTTCCTGTTGCGCGATATAAGCCAACAGGCTTTCCATCTCCATTCGATGTTCCGAGCCGTAATACTCATCCAGCAATTTTTTCGCATAGTACTTGGCTTGACTGTAATCTCGTCGAGTCGGGTCATCAGTACGCTCTCTTTCGAACATGAAAAAAGACCAGGCCAACACATTCAGCACTTTATCGTAGCGGGAAAAACTTTCGGGAATAAAACTAAGCGCTTCAATGGCGGAAAGATATGCACCCTGCTCAAAATGGATGAGGGCTAATTTATACAGAGCTCTGGAATAAATCCCGGCCGGAGTATCCTTAGATGCAATCAGCTTCTGGAAAACATCCTTAGCCATATCGTAGTTCTGCGCTGCGGCATAAATGCTTCCTATCAGGTATTGGGCAAACGAATAATACGGATTATCCTGAGGAAATCCCATCAATACATCCAGGGCACGATTGAAATCACCATTTTTATATAAGGTAAGCCCGACAATAAATTGAATGTCAAAATATTCTTCATTCGCCGGAGAAGCAACATTTTGGTAATGGGCAAAATATTCCAGTAATTTCTGAGGCTGCTTCAGTTCATATGCAATTTCAATCAATCGTCCGTAAGCTTTTGCCAGGTATTGGGAACCTGGATATTGCTGAATTAGTTTCTGGTAAATTTCCTGAGCGCGCAAATAGCGTCCCAGGGCAAAATTACTTTCGCCCCAGTAAAAGTACACATCTTCAAAATCTTTTACTCCAACCTGGGAATACGTTTGAATAAGGTCTTCCAACAAACGATCGGCCAGGTCGTAGTCGTAATTATTGAAAGAAATGTAAGCGTAACGCAATTGGTTCACGAACATGCGCTGGATATCACTCAGGGTCCCAGATTTAAACAACTTGCTTCGAACAACCTTAATCTCCAGTAATCGTTTATTGAAATCAAATTCCTGAGTCTTTTTCCATTCCTCAAACAACCCAAAAATATTTACAGGCACATCAATTTTAATTTTCTGGAGGTCCTCTACATTTTCAGTAGATTCCGGCATCACTTTTTGTGGAAGAACCTTTTCAGGCGAAGGCGCTTTACCCATTTTAATGGTTTCTTCTGCAATATAGAGGGTCTGCAGCGCATCATCGAATAATTTTTTCTGCTTGTAATCCACAGTACCGCGTTTTAGGGCAAGCATCATTCGTGCTTCAAGTTCATCAATATAATTATCCAGCTCGGTAATTCCAGCAGAATGAAGCCTGGTACGTAAAGCTCGGACTTCTTCCAACTGATGTCGCAAACCATCAAAATATTTTTCCCGAATGGTTTCTGGATCTTTTACCCGATTTCTTATTTCAAAATTGACCAGGCGCATAAGAGAAATTAAAAATTTCTCCCGGGGTAAATTTTCAAATCCATAATCAACATACAGGTTTTCCACATACTTCTGAAGTGCCAATTGAAATTCCAATTCTCCCATATAGCGGATAAGCAGCTTGAGTTTCGTGGTATCCACCGGCATAGTTTGGGCTTGTATTTGAGAAAAAATGCCGGGCAAGAGCAAAAGAACCATTAAAATGAGGATAATATTTCGTCTCATGTGCGTGACCAAAATTTTTGTTTTCAAAAATATACGAAAAAAAATAGTCAATGCAAATTTATCCGGACACATTTACCATTTTATTGGCAACTTTCATCCGATTTATGGCACGCTGAAGTGCCGCTCGAGCCCGTGCAAAATCAATATTGGGGTCTCGTTGTTTCAATCGCTCTCGCGCGCGCTCCGCAGCACGCTGCGCCCGCTCCAGGTCAATCTCATCCGCTCGTTCACAGGTTTCCAACAACAACGACACTTTATTATTTAAAACCTCCAGAAATCCACCACTGGTCGCAAAATAAGAGATACTTCCATCATCCAATTGAATTTTAATTTCCCCAATTTCCAGTTGACTGAGTAAAGGTGCATGATTATACAAAACCTGAAACCCTCCTTTGACACCCGGGGCACTACAAGACACGGCCCGATCAAAAACCCATTTTCTCTCCGGCGTGGTAATTTCGATATTTAATACATTCGCTTCCATAACGATAAACCTATAATCGATGGTTAAAGGTGAAACTTTAGTCTTTTTTCTTGAGGTGAATTTAAAAATAAGGGGAAAAATCGAGATTTTTCCCCGATATATTATATTTGCGTACTTCTAATAAAGATCACGGACTTATGCCATCTTCTTTGCGTTCTCTAAAACTTCGTCAATTGTACCAACCATCCAGAAAGCTTGTTCCGGAATATCATCGTACTGTCCTTCGATGATTCCCTTAAACCCACGAATGGTCTCTTCCAAGGGAACATATTTCCCGGGTCGTCCGGTAAATTGCTCGGCAACAAAAAAGGGCTGGGAGAGAAAACGCTGAATCTTACGTGCGCGCGCTACAATGATTTTATCTTCATCGGACAATTCATCCATTCCCAAAATAGCAATAATATCCTGCAGATCTTTGTACTTCTGTAAAATCTCCTGTACCGTTTTGGCAACCATGTAGTGTTCTTCTCCCACAATGCGTGGGTCCAGAATCCGGGAAGTCGATTCCAGTGGATCTACCGCAGGGTAGATACTCATCTCTGCAATTTGCCGGGAGAGCACGGTAGTTGCATCCAGATGGCCGAAGGTTGTGGCGGGAGCCGGGTCGGTTAAGTCATCTGCGGGAACGTAAATTGCCTGAACGGACGTAATGGATCCGTGCTTGGTACTGGTAATCCGTTCCTGCAATTCACCCATTTCGGTAGCCAGAGTGGGCTGGTAACCTACAGCCGAAGGCATTCGTCCCAGCAACGCAGATACTTCGGAACCGGCCTGAGTGAAACGGAAAATATTATCGATAAACAGTAGCACATCACGCCCTTCCACATCTCGAAAATATTCGGCAATGGTTAATCCGGTGAGTCCCACTCGCTGCCGGGCACCCGGAGGTTCGTTCATCTGTCCAAACACCAATGCTGTTTTCTCCAGCACTCCGCTCTCCTGCATTTCCAGCCACAGGTCGTTCCCTTCACGTGTTCGTTCGCCTACTCCGGAGAAAACGGAAATTCCACCATGCTCGGTGGCAATATTACGAATCAATTCCATAATTAATACCGTTTTCCCAACACCGGCACCACCAAACAACCCGGTCTTTCCACCTTTAGAATAAGGTTCCAGTAAGTCGATAACCTTAATTCCCGTTTCCAGCAGTTCAGTTTCTACATTCAAATCCTCGTATTTTGGTGCTTCGCGATGAATGGGAAATCGCTGTTTGGTCTTTATGGGACCCCGCTCATCAATCGGCTCGCCAATGACATTGAGCAACCGTCCCAAAACTTCCGGTCCTACCGGTACGCTAATCGGCTGCCCCAGGTCTTCGGCTTCCATTCCCCGGGTTAATCCATCGGTGGAATCCATTGCCACACACCGAACGATATTTTCGCCCAGGTGCTGCTGGACCTCCAGGATCAAATCCGAACCATCGTCCCGGGTTATTTTTACCGCATTGTAAATATTAGGAAGCTGCCCCTCTTCAAATTCCAGGTCGATTACTGGCCCGATAATCTGTTTAATAACACCTTTTGCCATATTATTTATCACCCTCTTTTAACTTGATTCTCGTTATGCAGATTTTAAAGCTTCGGCACCACCGACAATTTCACTAATTTCCTTGGTAATCGCCGCCTGACGTGCCCGGTTGTAGAACAGAGTGAGATCGTGGATCATCTCTTCTGCGTTGTCCGTCGCATTCTCCATAGCGGTCATCCGCGCTCCCTGTTCGGCAGCATTCGATTCCAACAATACACGCCAGGTCTGAATATTTAAATGTCTGGGAAGCAAGGCATTTAGCAATTCCAACCGGTCGGGTTCATAAATATAATCAATATGCTTGATTTCCCCTTCAAACACATCCGTTGTGAGCGGCAAATATTTTTCCACAATCACATTCTGCTGCACGGCATTTTTGAATTCATTATAAATTACCTCAACCAGATCGGTTTCGTGATTGAGAAAATGCTCTACCAGAAATTGGGTAATCTCCTGAGCAATGGGGAATTCCAACCGGTTAAACACATTATCAAAATAGTGGATGATTCTGTAATCGCGTTTGGTGAAGAATTCGTATCCTTTTTTACCCACACACACCAGAGATACTTCTTTATCTTTATGAAATTCAATCTGATGCAAGGTGTGCTTAATGATATTGGCATTAAATGCACCGCATAGTCCCCGATCGGCAGTTACCACCACCAGCGTTACCCGCTCGACAAATCGACTTTGCAATAAAGGGATTTCCACTTCGTTACCCAAAGCCAGAATCAGATGGTGAATAATCTCGGCAATTTTGCGAGCATAGGGACGTGCCGAAAGGATCCGTTCCTGGGCACCTCGTAGCTTTGCCGCCGCCACCATCTTCATGGCGTGGGTAATTTGCTGGGTGCTTTTAACGCTGGCAATTCTCCTTCGTATTTCGCGCAGAGTGGCCATCGTCTACTATTCTCCCACCTTAAAGATTTTCAAGAACTCTTCAATCACCTGGCGCATCCGCTCTTTTAATTCATCCGAAAGTACTTTCTTTTCCCGGATTTCGGTGAGAATATCAGAATATTTGTTATCCAGATATTCCAGAAATTCCTTTTCGAAACGCTGAACGTGTTCCAGCGGAAGCGAATCCAGATAGCCCTCGGTTCCGGCAAAAATGATGGCAATCTGCTTCTCGGTGTCCATCGGTTGATATTGATCCTGCTTCAGGATTTCTACCAGACGTTGTCCGCGGGTAATTTGTGCCTGAGTGGCTTTATCCAGATCCGAACCGAATTTCACAAAAGCTTCCAGTTCCCGATACTGGGCCAGATCCAGACGCAACCCACCGGCAACCTGCTTCATGGCCTTAATCTGTGCGCTCCCACCAACCCGGGAAACCGAAATACCGGGATTAATTGCCGGGCGGACACCAGAATAGAACAAACTGGGTTCCAGATAAATCTGCCCGTCGGTAATGGAAATGACGTTGGTGGGAATATAGGCAGAGACATCACCAGCCTGTGTTTCGATGATGGGTAAAGCTGTAAGGGAACCACCACCCATATCATCGCTTAATTTTGCGGCGCGTTCCAGAAGGCGGGAATGTAGGTAGAATACGTCGCCGGGATATGCTTCGCGGCCCGGGGGACGCCGTAACAGCAAGGAAACCTGCCGATACGCCCAGGCATGCTTGCTCAAATCGTCGTACACAATCAGAGCATGCATTTTATTATCCCGGAAGTATTCACCCATAGCCGCTCCGGCATACGGTGCCAGGTATTGCAGCGGTGCCGGTTCACTGGCATCAGCAGAAACCACAATGGTGTATTCCAGAGCACCGTAATCTTCCAGCGTTTTCACTACGCGGGCTACCGTAGAAGCCTTTTGCCCAATTGCCACGTAAATGCAATACACCGGTGAATCCGTCTCGTGGGTGTATTTTTGGTTCAGAATGGTATCCACCACAATAGCCGTTTTCCCGGTCTGGCGGTCGCCAATAATCAACTCCCGCTGCCCCCGTCCAATGGGAATCATGGCATCAATCGCTTTGATACCGGTTTGCAACGGTTCCTTTACCGGCTGTCGGTAAATTACGCCGGGAGCTTTCCGTTCTACCGGATTAAACTGCTTGGCATGGATTGGACCCCGTCCATCCTTGGGACGACCCAGGGGATCGACCACCCGGCCTAGCAGCTCCTTACCCACCGGAACCTGTAAAATACGTTTGGTGCGGCGGACTGTATCCCCTTCCTTTACCAGACGCTCTTCACCAAATAAAACACATCCCACATTATCTTCTTCCAGATTCAGAACCAGACCCATCACATCATTGGGAAATTCCACCAGCTCGCCAGCCATGACCCCGGTTAAACCGTAAACTCGGGCAATGCCATCGCCTACCTGAAGCACCGTACCTACATCGTAAACGTCGGTTTCCTTCTCAAATTCTGATAGTTGCTTCTTAATAATGGAAGAAATTTCTTCGGGTTTAACACCAACCGCCATGCTTTATTTCCTCATAAGTTGTTTAATGATTTAAGGTTATTCACTAAAAACCAGCCGTTCCCGAAGTTTCAGGAGCTGATTTTTCAGACTCACATCAATAATGGTGTCTTTAATTCGCACCACAAATCCACCCAGGAGGTCCGGTTCCACCATTTCCTTTAGTTGCACATCCTTTCCGGTAATCCTGTCCAACCGCTTTTTAAGTGCCTGCTTCTGGTCCGAATCGAACGGATGAGCGGTAATCAGGGTTGCACGCACGATACCCCGATATTCATCCAGAAGCTCCTGAAACCGACCGATAATAAACAACAGCAACGATTCGCGATTTTTTTCCACCAGGAGTTGCAGAAATCGCATGGTAAGCTCATCCACCTGCTCACGGAACAATTGGTCTAACAAATCCGCTTTTTCCTGTTTGGGAATAATGGGCGAATCCAGTACCTGCTGTAAATCCGGAGATTTTTCCAGCGCCTGACGAATGGTTATCAGATCGCTGTGAATCGTCTCCAGCTTATTCGCCTCCCGGGCTAATTCAAAGAGTGCTTTGGCATAACGTATGGTTGCTCGACTTACAAACACAGTCGCTTATCCTAATTTTTTTCCAGTTTGTCCAGATCTTTAATGTATTGATCGATTAATGTGCGGTGTTTTTGGTCATCCAGGCTCTCCTGGATTAACCGAGAGGCAGCCTGGATGGCGATATCGGCAACCTGCGCTTTGAGCTCCAGAATGGCGGCTTCTTTTTCGCGCTCGATATCGGCTTCTGCCCGCTGACGCAGCTTTTCCGCTTCCGCCTTCGCTTTGGTGATAATTTCTTCCTTCATCTTCGCTGCAATTTGCTTATTCTCCTGAAGCATTTTTTGAATTTCGGCATGAGCATCTTCCATCATCTTCTGATGTTTCTCCAGGAGCTGCTGCGCTTCTGTCCGCGCTTCCTCGGCCTTCCGGAGCGAATCGGCAATGGTTTTCTCGCGTTCCTCAACCGCCGACAGCAACGGCTTCCAGGCTACTTTCGCCAACACCAGAAAGAGAACAATAAAAGTAGCCCAGGTCCATATCATCATTCCTGGTTCTAAATGTAACATAATTCACCTTTATTATTTGAGACCTAACAAGAAGCAGATCACCAATCCGAAAAAGGCAACACCTTCGATGAGGGCTGCGGAGATGATCATGGAAGTTCGAATTGCGTTTGCACCTTCTGGTTGCCGGGCGGTACCGTCCATTGCCGAACTACCAATCTTTCCAATACCTAACCCTGCACCAACTACCACAATACCTGCTCCGAGTCCCGCAGCCAGATAAGCCAATGCCATTGCTAAAGCATTCTCCATTTGTACCTCCTTATTACACTTTTGTTAGTTGAACTTGACCTATTTTAAATTCAAAATTAATGTTCCGGATGCATGGCCATGCCAATAAATAAGGAAGAAAGCATGGTGAAAATATATGCCTGAATAAATGCCACTAACAATTCCAGCAAATCAATAAAAACGGCAAATCCGATGGAAAAGGGAGACACCAGAATACTCCCCATGGCAATAATTAGCCCTAACAGAGCAAAAACTACAGTATGCCCTGCAATCATATTAGCAAAAAGTCGCATTGCCAGGGCAAAAGGTTTGGTAAACAAACCAAAAATCTCGATGGGCACCATAATAAAGATGAGGGGAAAAGGAACCCCTGGAGGAACCATACTTTTAAAATAGCCAATGGGACCATTTTCGACCATGCCCATAATCTGGGTAACAACAAACGTGATCACAGCCAGAGAAGCGGTTACACTAATATTTCCTGTAGCCGTTGCAAACAAAGGGAAAAGCCCCATCAGGTTACAGGTAAGGATGAAGAAAAACATCGTGGCCAACAAAGGTGTAAACTTTCGTCCGGCTCGTTCCCCCATGTTGGGGATGGCGATCTCGTCCCGCACAAACAGAACCATCGCTTCCAGTGCCGCTGCAAATCCGGTGGGCACCAGACGTTTCTTCCGGAATAAAAGCCAGAAAGTTAAAATCAAAATTAATGAGGCAACCCACATCATTACAACGTGGAGAGTAATGGAGAGATCTATTTGTATCCCAAACAGACTTATCGGTTCAAAAGTAGGTAAATGAAGATGATATCCAAATAGATTCCATTCGTGGGAATCCTGAATGTGATGAGTAATGAACTCTCCCAGACTTTCTTCCTGGTGCTCGGCGCCTGTTTCAGTCATTAAAAGTGCAGACATCATAACCGCTTACTCCTCAGATCTGCCAATTGGTTTACAATTAAGATTTCAACGATCAAGTAACTGAAATACGAAATTAATAATGTGACTAATAGAACTAATTTATTAAAATTTAAATAATATACCAGGACAAACAAAATAAAAAATACAATAAAGAGACGAGAAATCATCCCTCCGAAAAAAGAACCCATAAATTTTTTGTTTTCTTTGGTAAATCCCCAGCTAATAATACCGCTTCCAATTAAAAAATTGCCAAGCCCAATAAATAAACCTGTCCATGCTTCTCGCTGATAGTTTGCTAAAAAACCGAAGTGGCTCCCAATAAGAATAATCAATCCCAGCAACAAAAAGACCCCCAACCCCCATTTAACAAAGACAGAAAACTTCATAGAACAAAAATCCCTTTACGAATTGTTTTCACCGTTTTTACGGTTTTCCTTCTTTTCCAGCCAGAAAACTGTTTTAAAAAAATTATAAAAACCGACCACTACTCCTAAACAGGCTCCCAATAAGGTAAGCCAGGGTTTAGTATGCCATTTTTTATCGAGTACATATCCCAGGAAAGAAAGTAAAGCCACCGAGGCTGCCCAGGTGTACCCAATATTTAAATAAGGTGCTAACTTACGGTACACCTCTGTTAACGATTCAAAATCCCGCAGAGGTGAATGGAAACGGGTGGTATTTCCAGTACGTTTCAAAGCCACTATTTTTTTGAAACCTCAGATTGTTTTCCCGCAGAAGATTTTCCATCCTGACGATTCGCCATCATGTCCGATTTTCCCTGAAAGACGGCTCCTTCATCAATTACCAATTTTTTTGCTTTTAAATTTCCAATAAGTACTGATTTGGCTTCCAGCACTAATTTATCCTCTACAGAAATATTCCCTTCAATTCGCCCACCTACCACGGCATCGCGGGCAAAAACCTCTCCTTCCACCTTTCCACTCATTCCAATGGTTAAAGTATCTGCGGTTCGCACTGCCCCTTTAACTTTACCATCAATCCTCAAGCTTCCCTTGGTTTCGATTTTTCCTTCCAGGATGGTTCCTTCTCCAATAAAATTCAGTTCACCTGCACCTCTTCCTCCGTTACCGGAATCTTTCAATTTTATACCCATACCTCTGAAGCCTCCTTCTTTAAAAATTGTTCACATTATATTCCGCTATCAGAATGCGTGGATCAATTGGACGACTGTTTTTCCATATTTCAAAATGGAGATGGGGGCCATAGGATTTTTGCCCGGAATTCCCCAGATAGGCAATCACCTCTCCTTGCTCCACCCACTGATTGACCCGCACTAGATTACGCAGATTATGTTTATAATATGAATAGTAACCGAAATCGTGCCCAATAATGATGGTATTACCTCCATTTACCGTCCAACCGCTAAACAACACCTGACCGCTGGCCGGAGCTACAATGGGTGTTCCTTCCGGAGCCGCAATGTCAATTCCGTTGTGTACATCTTCTTTATAATGTTGGCTAATAAACCCGACCACCGGCGGTTTTACGGGGATTGATTTGAAAATGGAAAAAATGGGACGCGTCTGAAGCGCATCACTGTCAATGGATGCTTCCTCTCCCTGCGAACCTTCTGTTAATTTAATATACCCGGAAAGACTATTTTGCACCTTTTCGCCATAACTTTTAAGCTGCTTTAATTCGGCTTCCAATTCATTAATTTTCTGGAGTTGTTGACGAAGGATATTATTTTCGTTGCGTAAACTCTGGTTCTCGAGTGCTTTTTGCAACAATTGCCCGTAAGTAATTATTCCCACCAGAATCATCACAAACAGAACAATTGCTACGGCTATCCCTAACTGTAAAATAGAATAGCGCAGCCTTAACCGGCGCGGGGAGCCCTCGTCATCGGGTATCAACAAAATGTTTAAATATTTTCGTTTAAGTTTTTTATGTCCCACCAGGACTCACCTAATCTCTGTATTTTTAAATTTTTATTTCATTGAATAATTCCATCAAACGATCCAGATCCTCCCGAGAATAAAAAACAATTTCGATGCTACCTCCTTCCCGTTTTGTACGCACTTTTACTTGGGTACCGAATTTTTCGCGCAATTGATTTTCGATACGCGTGATAAAAGGAGACCGTTTACGAGAAGAACGTGGCAGGGACAACTGCGGCATCTCCGAACGCATTTTTTTTACTTCTTCTTCCACTTTGCGTACTGAAAAGCCGTTTTTAACGGTTTTGCGCCACAGTTCCAGTTGTTGGGCTTCCTTTTTCAGCCCCAGAAGTGCGCGGGCATGGCCTTCGCGGATTTCCCCCTTTTTCAAGCTCTCCTGAATGGGAGCCGGAAGTTTCAACAGACGGATAATATTGGCAACCGTAGCTCGATCTTTACCAATTTTTTCCGCTACTTCCTCCTGAGTTAAATGACACTCATCGATAAGGCGCTGGTACCCTCGTGCCAGATCGATGGGATTCAAATGCTCCCGCTGCACATTTTCAATAAGGGCTATTTCCAGCATATCCTCATCGGATTTCACATCCAGGACGTACGCTGGAATACGTTTTAAACCGACAGCAATCGCAGCGCGCAAGCGTCGTTCGCCGGCGATAAGCTGATAACGCCCGTTCTTCCAGGGACGCACCGCAATGGGTTGAATAATTCCTTTTTCCTGTACCGATTTTTTTAGTTCCTCAAATGCCTGCTCATCCATTTCCAGACGTGGCTGGAAAGGATTCGGATCGATAATGCCCACATCAATTTCTTGAACAGCCTTCTTAAATTGGGGAGAGGTTACATCTTGCACCGATGAGGAAATAAGCGCTTCCAGTCCCTTCCCCAAACGCATTTTATTTTTCATGCGATAATAACTCCTCTGCCAGCTTCATGTAATTGGATGCTCCCGTGGAGGTGGCATCGTACATTATAATTGGTAGACCAAAACTGGGGGCTTCACTCAACCGAACATTCCGTGTAATGATCGTTTGATACACTTTGTCTTTAAAAAAATTCCGAACTTCGTTAGCCACCTGGTTGCATAAGTTCAGGCGATTATCGTACATGGTTAATAGAACGCCATCAATATAGAGATTTTCGTTCAGATGCTTTTGCACCAGTCGCACCGTATTCAGGAGCTGACTGAGTCCTTCCAGTGCGTAATATTCACACTGAATGGGAATCATCACCGCATCTGCGGCTGTTAAAGCATTCAAGGTCAGAATACCCAGAGAGGGGGGGCAATCAACGATAATATAATCGTAATTTTCTTTGATTGGGGAAATAGCTTCCCGAAGCAATTGCTCCCGGGCAATAACCTGCACCAGTTCCACCTCGGCACCCACCAGATTGATATGGGAAGGTAAAAGCTCCAGATTGGGCACTTTCGTGGATTGAATTGCCTGTTGAGGTGATTCCCGGTTAATAATTACATCATAAATACTTATTTTTAAGGAGCGGTAATCCACTCCCAATCCGGAGGTCGCATTCGCCTGAGGATCGATATCAATAAGCAGAGTTTTCTTTTCGGCCACCGCCAGGCAGGCAGCAAGATTTACTGCCGTAGTGGTTTTACCCACACCACCTTTTTGATTTGCAATTGCCAGTGTTTTCGTCATTTTCCCAACAGATTCCCATTTAAAGCTGTTTAATTTAATTTTTCACTATAATAAAATCAAGGTGTTTTACAGAGCCTTCCGGTGAGGTTTACCTTCCTTACCTGCCATTCAAGTTCCCGTTAATTATCCTATGAGAAAACTCAAAAGATTCTTGAGAAATGATCATTTCATTTTACCTCGCTCAAATGCTTCAATTATGAACAGTGAAAAATACTCATAAAAAAGTATTATATTTCAAGCCTCATTCAAATAATAAAAAAAATCTTGATTATTAAAAAAATTTTCTTATATTAAGGAAAATTGATCTATTGAAATCCAAATATCTTTTCTAAAACCTTCATCTTTCTCTTCATTTACCGCCCATCATGTGTTTCGATAGAAACACCCCGGGCAAACTTAAGCGAAAAACCAATTTCGCATAGGGAAATGTATTCTTTTTTGTACTTATAACGTTTTTTATTGACTTAAATGGAAATAAAACACTCAGTAAAGGAGGTGATAAAGCAACGTATAGTAGTCAGGAGGATGCTGTAATTTTTTAATTTCTGAAGGTCTAATTTAACAATTGGAGGATTGCTATGAAACGAATGGTACAGTGGGGATTAGTTGTAGTATTTTTATTTTCAGTTTTGAATTTGGCTCTCGCCAATGATGAAGCCCAGATTAAGGAGCTGATTAAAGCGTACAACAATGGGCAAGAAATCACTAAAGAACAATTCAAATTAATTGAGCCTTATCTCAAACAACCAAAGAAGAAATTGATCTATAGCAGTAAAGGCCCCTTAAACGAAGGGTTTGAAGGAGGGGCAATACCTGCGGACTGGACTGTTTATGACAATGATGGCGACGGGAATGAATGGTATGCCTACAATAATTCTACTTATGCACATAGTGGTAATTATTCAGCGGCTGTTGCTTGGAATGCTTCGGGAAATGATGATTGGTTGATTACGCCTCAATTAGACGTAACCGCAGCGAATCATACGTTTTCTTTTTGGGCAAGATCTCGTTCTTCCTACTATTTAGAAGATATGGATGTTAAACTCTCAACCACAGGTAATAACATTTCTGACTTTACTGTTTCGTTAGATCATGTTACTGGCGTACCCACTACTTACACACAATACACATACGATTTAAGTGCCTATATTGGACAACAGATTTATATTGCGATTGTCTGTGTATCTGTGGATAAATACTATTTATATGTTGACGATGTTACGGGACCAAACATTTATGTTACCACCCCACCTAATCCAGCTACAAATCCCAGCCCGAGTGATGGTGCTACTGATGTATCAATTTACACTACCTTGAATTGGAGTAGTGGTGGTGGTGCTCCTACCGGGTATAAAATTTATTTTGGTACCGATGGTGGTGGGGTAACTTCTCCAACCAATATCGAGAACGGCACCGATCTGGGAAATACTACTACTTATGATCCCACACCTGATCTTGCGTATAGTACAACTTATTACTGGCAAATTGTTCCCTATAATGATAATGGTGATGCTACAGGTTGCCCGATATGGTCGTTTACTACTGAAGCTGATCCCAACTACGGCGGAGGAGGTGATGATAACGGTGGTTACTATTTTGCCAACTCCCTGGCCACCAATGCCCCCTCTCATCCATATTTTAGCTGGGTGGATATTTCCAGCACGGGAACAGATATTATTGGAGATTTGGGCGACGAAAGCGTCGGAGGCCCCTACAACATAGGATTTACATTCAATTTCTTCGGAAATGATTATACCCAATTATATATCTCTTCGAATGGTTGGATATCTTTTGATTCGCAAAGTAGCGCTTATTATTCCAATACTACTATTCCCAATGCATCTTCTCCCAATAACATCATTGCATTGTTCTGGGATGACCTTAATCCTGCCTCCTCCAGTGTCACAGATAAACATCTTTATATTGGAAATGCACCCAATGGTGATTATGTAATCTCTCTGGTCAATTATCCTGAGTATGGTGCCGATGCAGATGGCTGGATCACCTGTCAGGCCATTTTGAAACAAAATGGTAACATCAAATTCCAGTACTATGAACACGGAAGTTCAATTGATTTAAACGGAGCTACGGTAGGTATTGAGAATTCTGACGGAACCGCTGGCGTACAATACCGATACAACACCTCAGGTGGACCGTTGTTTGGTTCTCCTCTGGCTGTGGAATTTGGTATGGACGACCAGAGCTTACCGGTGGAATTGAACAGCTTCATTGCGCAAGCGGGTAACAACCGCGCCTTCCTGAAGTGGACCACCCAGAGCGAAGTGAACAACCTGGGATTCGAAATCTATCGCTCCACCAGCGAATCCGGTGAATATCAGATGATCGCTTCTTACGAAAATTACGATAACCTGCGCGGAGCCGGAAACTCCAACACCACCCACACTTATGCCTTTACCGATGCCAACGTGCTGAACGGAATTACCTACTACTACAAGCTGGCTGACGTGAGCATGAACGGGCAGAAACATTTCCATGGCCCGGTCTCGGTCATTCCGAATAAAAACGGGGCCGATCTGAAGAACACCGGTCTCATTCCCAAGACCTTTGCTCTGAAGAACAACTTCCCGAACCCCTTCAACCCGACGACGACAATTGGATTCGACATTCCCATGGTTCCTGGCGGAAAGATTCATGTAGATTTGTCCATCTACAACATGTTGGGGCAAAAAGTCCGCACGCTGGTAAGCGATGTACTCACTCCCGGTTCTTACCAAATTACCTGGGATGGTCGTAATGAGAACGGAGCAATTGTGGCAAACGGTATCTACTTCTACGGAATCCGCACCGAAAAATTCACGCGCTTCAAGAAGATGATTCTGATGAAATAAACGAATTGCCACTCAAGCTTTATGCAAAAAGGTCGGATGCTTCATCCGACCTTTTTGTTTTTCATCTCTTTTCTAAACTAAATAGACCAATCCAGATTAATGATTTTTAAATCTTATAAAAATACCAGAACTCCCATCTTTCATATTGCCCATATATACCGAAAAATCAGACATAAACAATCGGAAGAGAGCATTACAACAAAACCCAAATCACAAGCACCAAATTCCAAATCTCAAAAAATTTTATCAGTGCCCTGCTAATTCAATTGTATTCTTACTTTTCATTCGTGACTATTCGTGTGATTCGTGGGCAAATAAATCATTTTTAAGTTTTCTTTTCCCATGGCTGAAGGTGAAATGCAAGATGCTAATGGGCACTCCGCGCCCTCATAAACTTA
Source organism: Calditrichia bacterium (assembly GCA_027039625.1). Taxonomy (GTDB): domain Bacteria; phylum Calditrichota; class Calditrichia; order RBG-13-44-9; family RBG-13-44-9; genus JALXCH01. Next base: position 24,703 of record JALWDQ010000715.1, read on the forward strand.
ATTGATAATGGTGGTTCAATTATGAATTTTCTTTTACACTCCCACCCCAAATCTCTTTAAACCCCAAAAAACCGAAACAAACAGGATAAGATTAGTGAATAACCGGGAAGATATGGGGCATTTTTTCTTTTCGATAACCAAAATTGAAGGAGAGGCGCCAGCTCCATAAATTATCCCACTCTCCGTCATTGAAACGGAAATGCTGGTATCGCAGGTAAATAAACAGATGGCGGAAAGGTTCGTATCGTAAATCAGCTCCCAGGCTGGTTTGCCGGTAGAGAACGCCATCCAGAAAAGGTGCTTCAAGGGAATCCCCTTTTTTATAAGGACGGTCGGGATCTCCCCCCACATTCCGATCCGGAGGATTCGCCCCGTGGCGGTACGTTTCCCATATCACCCCCACCTGAACATAGCGGGTAAACCGTTTGCGTAGCTGCACCACCAGGTTTTCGGAATTGGGACCAATAAAATGCCCCAATATGGTATCGTAATGCTTGTATTTGTTATAATCCTGAAAGGAGTGACTGTACACATACGGTTTAATGCGAGCATATTCCACCAACACATCCAGGTCGGGTAATCCCAACGGATTAACCCACATCCCACCGAACTGCCAGCCAAATTTGTTCCCGTAAAAATTGGTGCCCAATTTCTCGGTGGAGAGATCATCCAGAAACCATTCTCCGTAAATTTTCACCCCGGGAATAATACGCCAGCTCACATTCAGAGCCAGGGCTCCGTTATCGCGGTCTCCGTAAAAATGCTCCAGCGATTTAAAAAATGAAAGAGGATTGAGATACCCTAATTGCAGAGAGCGGTTGCCGTAAACAATGGCTTCCGCCAGCCCCAGCCGCCAGCCTTTTCCCAGATCCACATCCAGCCGGTTGCCTGCCCAGTACACAGGGATGTACGGAGCACTTTTCATAAAATAGCGTGCCTCGGGCGAAATGTACTCTAAAAAGGCAGTAATATGAGTGAGTTTAAATCGCCAGTAGCGCACTACTAACTTAATCTGATCGTACACCGGAGCATTGGTGGAGAGCATTAAATTTCCCTCTCTGCCCACTCCCCACTGGTTGTAATCCCTTCCGTACAACAGGTAAATATGATTCCAGTTGAGGGTGAGATAGGCAATATTTTCGTCGAAATCGTAACGCCCATTTTCTCCTCGACTCAAATAGGGTAATCCTGATTCCCGCAGCACTTCGTACGGAACCCGGCTGTGAGGCCAGCGCCCATCGGTGACATGATTATCCGTCAGATTAAAATAAAATCCGAAATGCGACCCCAGACTGCCCCGAAATAACAATCCGTTGCTCCAGCGATGATAGGAATACACCGAATCGTTTTCGGTAACCCGCTGCTGGTTGCCAATTTGAAGTACCGGATCCAGATACAAATGAAATTTCTTATGCTGCAGCGTTACAAAATTGCGGTGATTGGTGTAAATGAGCCGCTGGAGAAATCCCGGGAAAATGGAACCGGTAATCGTGCTCATCCAGGGTGTGTACTGATTTTCCAGATAGCTCCGGATATCGCCGGGGAGTTCCTCAAAAAACTCCCGGGAGAGGTAGCGTAAATCCTGCAAATCGGTGCGGGAGAATTGCCGAGGATTGCTCCGGTACTGCTGCCAGACCTGGCTCAAATATTCACCCACTTCCTGCCGGGTAAACGGTTGAGTTTCCAGAAATACGCTGGAAACCAATCCCCGGGTTTCCCAGCGATCCAGAATCTCGTACACCGGATGAGAGAGAGGAACGGAAACAGTTTGCGCCCGAAGGAGCACAAAAGACAGAAGCATAAAAAGCAGGATAATGTAAGACTGAAATACCTTCATGAGCTATGCAACTAATTGAGCCGGGTTACCCGGATAATTCGACAATATTTAAATACACCTTCCTTCCATTTATCTCATACGCCCGCTAAATTCGAGGGAATTGAAAATTTTTACCTAATCAAGATTCAGAGCTCTCTTTTCCGTTACCTTTTCCCATTCTCTTGCGGAAAAGAGTAACAGGCCGTGGAAAAGTGTATTTTATTCCTCGCAACGATACACCACCTGCCCGCGGCGGAGTACCATTTTCACGGGATTCATGCCATAGTGGTAAGGAATGGTGCGGTAGTTGGGAATCTCCATCAGGGCAATGTCGGCATATTTCCCTGGCTCCAGAGTACCCACGTCTTTATCCTTCAGGATGGCACGGGCGCTATTGAGGGTGGTTGCCCACAAACTTTCCCCGGGAAGCATCTTCATGTAAATACCGGCAATGGTTTGAATCAGATGCAGATTCTGGGTAAACGAGCTGCCGGGATTGTAATCGGTCGCCAGTGCCACCGGAAGTCCCGCTTCAATCATCTTGCGGGCGGGGGCGTATTGAGTTTTTCCCAGGAAGAAAGCGGTTCCCGGCAGCAGCACCGGAATCACCCCTGCTTCCTTCATTGCCTGGATGCCCTTCTCCGACACCATCAGCAAATGGTCTGCCGATACCGCACGCACCCGGGCTGCCAGTTCGGCGCCTCCCAGATAGCTTAACTCATCGGCATGCAGCTTGGGGAGCAAACCGTAATCCCTGGCCGCCAGGAGAATCCGTTCGCTCTCTTCCACCGAAAAAACGTTTTCTTCGGTGAACACATCGCAAAATACTGCCAGTTTTTCTTCCGCCACCGCGGGAATCATTTCCTTAATTAAAATATCGATATACTTTTCCCGATTGTCCCGATACTCATCCGGTACTTCGTGGGCGCCCAGGAAAGTGGGGACGATGGTGATGGGCAGCAATTCGGCCACTTTCTTCAGCACGCGCAGGCTTTTCAGTTCATCCTCCGTAGAAAGTCCATAACCGCTTTTGGCCTCGATGGTGGTAGTACCGTATTTGAGGAACTCGCGGATGCGGTAGTAGGTCAATTCCACCAGTTCATCAAAAGAAGCCTTTCGGAAGGCACGCACGCTGTTACGAATTCCGCCACCTGCCGCAGCAATCTCTTCGTAACTTTTGCCCTGAATCCGCATTTCGAACTCCTCTTCCCGCGTTTTATAAAACACGGGATGAGTGTGGGGATCCACGTATCCGGGTAGCGCCCAGCAGTTGTGACAATCCAGTTTTTCCGCATCGGGATACTTCCGGTACAGGCGCTCGGCAGAATCAATCTCTTTTATTTTTCCCCCGGAAATGGCAATGGCCGCTTCCTCGCGAACTTCCAGCTCACCAAAAGGTAAATCGGCGCGCGGGGTAATGGTTCCCCGTAAATTTTGCAAAATAAGCACACTCATTTCTTTTCCTCTAATATTTCCTGAAAAGCCCGGTGAAGCTTCTGGTAGGTTTTATCCAGAGCCTCGGAAACCACCTTGGTATCGCTAATTATGGGCATGAAATTGGTGTCGCCGTTCCAGCGTGGCACAATGTGGTAGTGAAGATGACTATCCACTCCGGCACCCGCTACCTTTCCCAGATTCATTCCAATATTGAAACCGTGGGGAGTCATCACCCGATTCAGCGCTTCCACCGAAAGCTGGATTAAATAGTTTAAATCCTGCCCCTCTTCCGGGGTAAGATCCAGGATATTGCCGCTATGGCGGTAGGGCACAACCATTAAGTGCCCGTTGTTGTAAGGGAAGCGATTCATAATAATGAAACCGTGAGTGCTGCGCAGCAGGATTAAATTTTTTTCGTCTTCATCCTTTTCGATGCGAGTGCAAAAGATGCAGGGTTCCGGTTTCTCGTCCTTGGCACGCAAAATATATTCCATTCGCCAGGGAGCCCACAACGTATCCATAGGGTTATCTCCATGTTTTTGAGAGATTTTGGGAATCGTTCTACCAAAGAAAAGCCCCGTGGAAAATCCCCGGGGCTTGTAACAGAGGTTTTCCGTAAAAATTAATTTTCTTCTTTTTCCTTTTTCGCCTGTTCAATGATTTTTTGCGCCAGGTCGTGGGGTACTTCTTCGTAATGGGAGAATTTCGCCCGGAAGATACCCCGACCCTGCGTCATGGAGCGCAGTGCAGTGGAGTATTTATTCAGCTCGGCCAGAGGCACTTTCGCTTTAATCACCTGGAAGCGCCCTTCGGCTTCCATACCGGAGATTTTGCCCCGGCGGCTGGAAATATCTCCCATCACATCGCCCATAAATTCTTCTGGCACCTTCACTTCGAGGTCGTAAATCGGCTCCAGCAAGGTGGGCTTGGCTTGCATAAAGGCCTCTTTGAACGCCGCTTTTCCGGCAATCTGGAAGGCGATGTCGCTGGAATCCACCGGGTGCATCTTTCCATCGTAGAAATCCACAAACACATCCACTACCCGATAACCGGCCAGAATTCCTTCCTCGCAGGCGGCCATTACGCCCTTTTCCACCGAAGGTACGTACACCCGATCCACATTCTGGCCCACCAGAGAGTTGGTGAATTCCACCCCCTCGCCCCGCGGCTTGGGAGCAATGCGCATCCACACTTCAGCAAATTGCCCGGCACCACCGGTTTGCTTTTTATGGCGGTACTTGGCCTCCGCTTTGGCTTTAATGGTTTCGCGATAAGGAATCTTGGGATCTTTGATATTCACATCCACACCAAAACGCTGTTTGAGTCGTTTCACCACAATATCCAGATGCAGTTCTCCCTGCCCGGAGATGATGGTCTGTTTCAGTTCCGGATCGTAACGTACCACAAAGGTGGGATCTTCTTCGTGCAGGGTGGAGAGTCCCTGAGAAATCTTCCCTTCGTCGCCTTTTGATTTGGGTTCAATGGCCAGACTGATGAGCGGTTCCGGAAATTCGATTTCCGGCAATTTGAAGCTGGTTCCTTTGGCAGTGAGCGTATCGCCGGTGTGGGTGCTTTTCAGTTTCACCAGGGCACCGATATCGCCCGCATGCAGTTTATCCACGTTTTCTTTGTTCTTCCCGGAGAGGATGAAAATCTGCCCGATGCGTTCGGTATGATTCTGGGAGGAATTGGTTACCTCATCGCCGCTTTTCAGCAC
>JALWDQ010000716.1:0-9299 GCA_027039625.1 Calditrichia bacterium
GTCTGGCAACCTGGGGCTGGCGGGTGATGATGACCATCGGTAAGAAAATCACCGAACTCACCCCTACGCGCGGATTCTCGGCCGAATTCTCCGCAGCAACCACCATTGTCATTGCCTCGAAACTGGGGCTCCCCATCAGTACCACGCACACCCTAGTGGGTGCCGTGCTGGGCGTGGGATTAGCCCGGGGAATCGGAGCTCTGAACTTGCGCACTGTGCTGGATATTGTCATTTCCTGGATTATCACCATTCCCATCGGGGCGGGTGGCGCTATTGTGATGTATTATCTGCTTAAAGCAATTTTTGGCTAATTTCCTGGAATATAGATTCAAATTTTGCCTGAACCATTCTTCTGGTTAATAGAATTAATTTCCCCGGGAGTTTCCCCACTTCTCCAGCGAAAACCCGGGCTGTTTTTCAAAGAAGCTTTTGGGGACTATTGAAAAGCATAAGAAAATAAGTTATTTTTGTGCACCAGGTTACTTCTCCATTGCAGCGGGGGAAATTTTAATGGAAACCAATCCCCTGAAGTGGAGAAGGGAACGGAGGTTGTGTCTCTCAATTTCCATCTGTGAACCATTTCAAATCAGATTATTTTCGGAATCCTTGACTTAACCGGAAATTGCCCCCGGAGGCCATTGCTTTGTATCTGCGAGAAAAAGCAATTTCCGAAATGAACGGGATTTTCCCTTTCCGGAAATTTGGAAACCGGAATTTGTTTAGTGTACCATACATTTTCTGGAATTTTTCAATCTGTTTAATTGGATGATAAAGGAGTCGAAAGATGGGGTCATTTCAGAGTTTTTTCGGAGCCGTGCGGGTCCCCCGTATGCTCCTGTACGCCGTTTTATTTCTATTCGCGTGGTTCTGGAATTCCGGGCAGGCGCAGAATCTGACAGAGCAACACCGCTCGGGTGAATTTTCTTATTTATTGCATCTGGATCCTATTTCGGTAACTGCCACTACGGGGGAAAAACCTCAATCGAAGGTGTGGTATTACGACAATCACTGGTGGACGGTGATGCCCTGTTCCGATGGCACCTACCTCTGGAAGCTGGAAGGAATTACCTGGGTACGGAAATTATTCCTTCTGGATTCCCACGGTGCCCACGCTGATGTAAAACCGGACGGAAATAAAGTGCACATTCTTCTGTTTCGCAGATCGGGGAGTTATCTGGTTTCGCTGGAATACGTAGAAAGCCAGCACACCTACCAATTCTGGTCGCAAAGTCCCCAGCCTGTTGCTCTTTCGCTGGATAGCCATGTGGAGGTTGCTACAATTGATATTGACAGCGAGCAACGGATGTGGCTAGCTTCCGATGCTTACACGGATATTAATGTGCGCTGGAGCGACCCGCCCTATACCACCTGGCACGGGCCTTATACCGTTGCCGAAGAAGTGAGCGCCGAGGTGAATTCGGATGACATCTGTGCCGTTGTGGCTTTTGACCATAAAATCGGGGTTTTCTGGTCGGATCAAAACGAGGAACGCTTTGGGTTCCGCTACCATAATGATGGGGATAGCCCCACCCACTGGTCGTCCAACGAAAAACCCGCTTCCCAATCGGCGCATTCGGTGGGAGGCGGCATGGCAGATGACCACATGAATTTTGCCGTGGGTCAGGATGGCACCCTGTACGTTGCTGTAAAAACCAGTTACGACCACCAGGGATACCCCAAAATTGCTCTGTTGCTTCGGCATCCCAATGGCGATTGGGACGATTTATATGAGGTAGATGAACACGGCACCCGTCCCATTGCTATTCTGGATGAAGCCAACGACAAATTAACCGTGGTGTACACCGAAACCACCGGCTACGATGATATTGTGTGCCGTCATACTTCCCTCAATTCCATCTCCTTTGGTTCCAAGCAAACGCTGATTTCCGGCGATCATAACAATGCCACCAGCACGAAGGAGCGATTCCAGAATACCGTGCTCATTCTTTCCACTAATGACAACAGCATTATGGATGGAGTTATCTGCTCTCGGGAACCAATTCCCCATTGTTACGCCCATTTACGAATATTTTTACAGGGAGCCTATTCCATTCAGGGCGATACCATGATAACCGCTATGCAGCAAAGTGGGGGATTACCATTGGAACAGCCTTTCCAGGTAGAGCCCTGGAACTACGCGGGAAGCGAATCGGTGGAATCGTTTCCCGATGGCACGGTGGATTGGGTACTGGTGGAAGTTCGCCGGGAGGAATCAGCTGCCAGCCGGGTAGCCCGGCGTGCTGCACTGTTACTGAAAAACGGCGATATCGTCGATGCCTCCACCCACGGGCAGGTGGAGTTTCCCAATGTGGCCGAAGGCGATTATTATGTGGTGGTGTACCATCGCAACCACCTACCCGTGATGAGCGCCAATGCCATTCATCTGAACGAATCGAACAGCAGTTTGTACGATTTTACCACGGCCATAAGCCAGGCTTATAGCGGTGGTGCACCACCGATGGTGGAACTGGAGAATGGGGTGTTTGGCCTTTACGCCGGGGATGGAAACAGCGATGGCGTGGTGGATGATGATGACCGAAATGATATCTGGCTTCCCGAAAACGGCACGGCCTGGAGCTATTCCAAATGGGGCGATTTTAACCTGGATGGGGCCATTGATGCCATCGATTACAATTTATTCTGGTTACCCAATAAAAATGTCCAGTCTCAGGTGCCGGGCAGCGTTACGAAAATTTTTACGGAAAAATAAAAACGGTTTTTCTATCACAAATCGTTGTTGAGGGGAAATAAGAGATCCTGCTCTTATTAGAAATTCTTTGAAATAATGACCTCAGAGGAATCTTTACGTACCTATACAGAGTGTGTTTTCCCAATCTGTCTCTATTTAAAATCATTAGGCTTTAACCACGAATAACACGAATAAACACGAATGAAAAAGAATTAGGTTAGGTAAAAACCTGTCAGATCATTTGAAATTTGAAGTTTTTATTTTGGAATTTGAGATTTGTTTCTTGTCATTTGAAATTTGTTATTTGAGATTTGGTTCTTCCATACTCCCCGTGCCCTTGTGTGTTAATTAAAGAATGTGCCTTTCACCCAAAAAGCTTCGTTCCGATTGTAAAATGAGACTGCATATAGTAGAAATGTTTTGCATGGTAATTCCATTGCTCTGCAATGGTGACCATACAAATTTTCATTGAAAAAAAGATTAAATTAAAATACGTAGTGCAAAATGGCCACAGCCACTTTTACCATTTACTTACATTAAACACTTTTCACAAAATTCCGGGATATTCCCCTCTTGCCATTGTTCCCTGAAATTTCGAAATCCCGGAGAATTTAAAGATTTTAACAGTCCTTCCTCGAAAACATTTCCAAAATTTAAAATTTTAGGAAACGGTTTTGCGCAGCAGGGTACTAGATAACCATCCCAGGTAATGTAAAAATGTCCCCATAAATAAGGACAATCCGTTTTGTTGTTTTCTTCCTGAAGATTGGGAAATGTAAATTCCAAATCCGGGTATTTTTTTGCTGTATTAATAGCTCTTTTAAGTTCATCTTTAAATTCAACCGATTTGTAGAACTCGTAAAAACGGGTATCTATTTCCGGGATACCTGCTAAATTCATGGGAGTGATGTTCACATATTTTACACCTTCGTGGTGGGCAAATTCTACGATTTCCGCCATCTGGGTGTAGTTCTCTTTTATAACGACCATATTAAACATGATATCCGTGTCTGTATTTTTCGTAATTTTTACTAATTCCCTTAAATTCTTAAGGAATTTGGCAAAGTTACCGTTTTTTCGGATGTGCTCGTAAGTTTCATTTAGACCATCAATGGATATCTGAATGGTGTCCAGTTCGTTGCTTATTTGCGAGACTGTTTTGGAAATATCATTCACGTGGGCGTTTGTGGAAACGAAAATGACCACACCTTTATTTTTCGAGCGGATATATTTTACTATCTCGATTATTTCTTTATTTAAAAACGTTTCTCCCAATCCGGTTAATCCGATGGAATCTAAATAAGGATGAACTTCGTCTATCAATTTTTTTAGTTTGGTTAAATTAATGTACCCTTTATCCATGTTGATCCCGAATGCATATTCTCTTGGGCACGTGAAACATTTAAGGTTACAGTGGTTGGTTACTTCAATCATAATTGAAGAGGGATAGGCTACCCGGGTGCTTTTCGTTAACTTTAAAATTAATGAATATATTTTGTTTGTCGCATATTTTAAAAGATTTAAACCTCCGGGTAATTTTCTTAATCGTTTAATTGCTTTTTTTAATTTTCTTTTTGTCATAATTAGTCTGGCAATTTTTAGGTTTAATGTAATCTTTTATGTAAAAATATATAAAAAGAAAGAAGGTTAAGTTACTATAAAAAAGATTCTCTACCCTGCTTGTGTAGGAAAGATTTTTCGCTTCGCTGGAGCCTGGTTCAGATTAACAAATTGTAGCCCGCCTCTCCTGAGGCGTTATGCTGCGAAGCAGCAATCATACCCAGCGAGAGTGTTGCAGGCTTTGGAGTCACCCGCATCTCCATTACTTGCCCCTCTTCAAAATCATTAGGCCTTAACCACGAATAACACGAATAAGCACGAATGAAAAATAGCGAAATAATTAGGTTGGGAAAGAACCTGCCAAATCATTTGTAATTTGGAATTTGTTTTTTTGGAATTTGAATTTTCTTCACACTTTCTGTTCCTTTTCATGCGCAAAGTTAGAGATTCTTCGCTTCGCTCAGAATGACAGGAAAAGAGGAAAGGTAGTGCTGTCATTCTGAACCCTCGCCGCAGGCGAGGGTGAAGAATCTCATTTGTAGGTGCTGGGATGTTTCGGAGATTCTTCGTCGCCCCGCGTTGCAGGGCTCCTCAGAATGACAGAGTACCTCGGAACAACTTGTTGCTGAACATCCGGACAACGGGATTTTCAAACATTACATCCGTGCGCTTCATCAAGCAGGAAGAAAGTTTTTTCCGTAAAATCCCAGCAACAGTTTGAAAACCCGGAAAAACATGGTTATAATAAGTACATGGAGGTAGCGGATAAAGGGCAGCTATTGAAACGGATTATGAAACAGCGTGGCAGAAAATGGTGGGTGGTAGGGTTGCTCATCTTCCTGGCGCTGGCACTTTCTTGCGTTCCGGATGCTCCCCATTCCAATCCCATCGATCCCTACAATCAAAATCCGGTACCCTCCATTACCCTTCAGGGTCATGTTCTCCAAAAATACGAGCCGCACCTTCCCATTCCCAATTGCCAGGTGCTGCTCTTCCCGGAAGAAATGGTGCGCTACACCGATTCCACAGGCATTTTTACCTTTCGTCTGGCAGAAAAGGGCGTTCATCAACTCATCTTTCGGAAAACGGGTTTTACCCCGGATACGGTGGAATTGGATATGGATACTCTGGATACTGCACTTCAGCATTTTTATTTAAACGCCGAGCCCTACGTCAGGCAGATTACCATTTTTAGCGAATATATCGATCAATGGTGGCCGGAACCGTTTACCACCATCAATTTCTGGTTGATTGCAGATGATCCGGATGGGTTAAGCGATATTGACACCTTACGGGTGCTCATCCCCGATCTGGGGATCGTCCGGGAATTTCAGGAAACGGTACGACCGGATAGCTTTCGTCTCATGCTTACCCAGGAGGATTTTCCGGAAGGGAATCCCTTCCCGCTTGTGGGAAAAGATATTTTTATTTTGCTGGAAGATCGCTCCCGGGCGCAGGTTACTTCCGGGCCCTATCATCTCATTCGCATTATGGAACAATCGCCCGTTGCCATTGAACCCACAGCTCTGCAGGAAGTCTCCGCCCGTCCCCTTTTCCGCTGGGAACCGTACCCGGCTTCGTTTGCGTTTCAATACGAAGTATCTGTTTTCCGAATCCAAGCCGGAATACCCATTTTAATTCACCAGGCGCTTCGTATTCCGGCAACGCAGTTTCAGTATCAGTACCCGGATTCCCTGTCCAGCGGTACCTATTTCTGGACTATTGGGGTACGGGATGAGTTTAATAATTTAAGCCGTTCCAAAGAGGCATCTTTTGTGGTACCTTAACAACAGGATGAGGGAATGAACGAAACCATCGACAATATTCCCGAGAAGTATTTGAAGGCGCTGCTGGAGATTAGCCAGCAGCTCAATTCCCTGCGGGAACCGGAAGAAGTGCTGGAGAATGCGCTGGATATTGCCGTGCGGCAGCTTGCAGCCGATCGGGGATTTATTTTAATGAAGGACGAAACCGGAGAGTTTGTCTCTGCGGCGGTGCGAAACATCGAAAAAGCGCGTCCCGAGGAGGTGGAAGACATCTCCCATTCAACAGTGGAAAAAGTGCTGCACACCGGCAAACCCCTGCTCACTTTCGACGCTCTCTCTGACGAGCGTTTCGACGAAGCGCGCAGTGTGGTGCTGCACGAAATCCGTTCCATTGCCTGCGTTCCGCTGATACTTAAGGGTGAACTGCAGGGATTAATTTATATCGACAGCCAGGGGCAGAAGGCCCGATTCTCCCGCCAGAGTCTGCACTTCCTGGAAGCCTTTGCCAACCAGGCGGCCATCGCTCTGGAAAATGCCCGCCTGCTCTCCCGCTTCCGGGAAGAGAATGCCCTCTTGAAGGAGGAATTCCACCGCATTTTTGCCTTCCGCGAAATCATTGGCAAAAGCAAAGCCATGGAGCAGGTTTTTCAACTGATTGGAAAGGTGTTAAATAATGATGCCACCGTGCTCATTACGGGCGAAACAGGTACCGGAAAGGAACTGGTAGCGCGAGCGATTCATTACAACGGCTGGCGAAGTAAAAAACCGTTCGTCCCGGTAAACTGTGGTGCCATCCCGGAAAACCTGATTGAGAGCGAATTGTTCGGACATAAAAAGGGGGCTTTTACCGGGGCGATTGCCGATAAGAAGGGGCTGGTGGAAATGGCCGATGGGGGTACACTGTTTCTGGATGAGGTGGGTGAGTTGCCCCCGGCCATGCAGGTGAAGCTGCTGCGATTCCTGCAGGATCGGCAATTCACACCGGTGGGGGAGGTGCGTCCCCGCAAAGCGGATGTGCGCATCATTGCTGCCACCAACCGCGACCTGCGCGAGGATATCCGCGAGGGGCGCTTCCGCCAGGATTTGTTTTATCGCCTGAATGTCATTAACATTCACATTCCGCCCCTGCGAGAACGGAAAAAAGACATTCCCCTGCTGGTAAAGCATTTTGTGGATGTGTATCAGAAAAAATTGCAGAAACAGATAACCTCCGTGACCCCGGCGGCGATGAAGCAACTGGAACAGTACCCCTGGCCGGGCAACGTGCGTGAGCTGGAAAACACCATCGAACGGGCACTGGTGGTGGATTCCGATGGAAAAATTGATGTGGATGACCTCATTTTACTGGAAGAGGATAGCGGTGGAACGGGCATCGAAGCCGGGATGACGCTGGAGGAGCTCAGCCGCATCCTGCTGGAAAAAACACTAAAAGCCACCGATTACAATAAAACACGCACGGCGGAGTTGATGGGCGTCTCCCTGCGCTGGGTGCATTACAAAAGCAAAGAGTGGGGATTGGTGTAACAGATGCAATCGTTACCTTTTCGACAACTGGATGAGTTCCTTCTGGAGGCGGTGATTCAGGAAACGCCTCACACCATTGCGGTGCGGGGATTTCAGCCATCGCTGAATCGACCGGTGTTTATTAAACTGCTCAAACCGCACATTCGGGATCACAGCCGCTGGGTGGAGCGTTTCCGGCGCGAGGCGCGCATTTGTGCCCGGCTGAAGCATCCTAACATTGTGGATGTGTACACCATCGGCGAGCGGGAGGGGTACATTTACATGGCGCTGGAATTTGTGGAGGGGATGAGTTTACGGCAGTTGTTGGAAAAATCCGCTCCCCTTGCACCGGAAGTAGCGCTGGAAATTTTACGTCAGGTGCTCTCCGGACTGGAGGTGGCACACCGGCAGGGAATCATCCACCGGGATATTAAACCGGGAAACATTTTGCTGGATACCTCCGGTGCGGTGAAAATCACCGATTTTGGACTGGCATATCTGGGAGAAGATGCCTCCCTAACCCAAGAAGGAAGCATTTTGGGAACACCGGCTTACATGAGTCCCGAGCAGATTACCGGGGAGCCACTTACCCCCGCTTCGGATTTATTTTCCCTGGGCGCCACCCTGTACGAGATGTTAACCGGGGTGAAGCCGTTTGCCGGGGAAAATTATTCCGCCTGCATTCAGAAAATTCTGAACGAAACGCCGCCTCCACCGTCTCACTACAACAACCGTTTACCCTCCCGTATCGATGAACTGGTGCTGCGCCTCATTGCTCGCTATCCGGAGGAGCGTTTTGGGGAGGCGGGCGAAGTGCTAGAATTCATCAAACAAATAGAAGAAAACTCGGCGGGGGCAGAAGCGCCCGATCCCGGTGTACTGGTTCGGAAGTATTATTCGGGCTCCCCTCCTCCGAAGAGGGAAGAAGCCGCTTCTCCGCCTCCGGAAGAAGCGCCTCCGGATACTTCCCTCTCCCGGTTTAAACGCCGCATGGTACCGGTGTCTGCACTGCTGCTGGGAATATTTTTCCTGCTTCTGGTGCTGGGGTATCTGGGGCGCCGGATGAAACCGTTTTCCACCACCACGGCAGCAGTGGATTCCACCACTGTGGCTGCGCCCCCAGCGGCTGTTCAGGATTCCACGTTGGATATACTGGCGCAGCCTGTTCCTTCGCTTCAGAATACACCGGTACAGAAGCCTGTTGCCGGTGGGGAACGGGAGATTCCTCCGCCTGCTGCCCCGGTTTCTTCTCCGGAAAAAGCAACCGGCACCCCCGTAACTCCGGCAGCTTCTCCCGGTACTTCCCTGCCGCAAAAAGCGTATCTGCAACTGGAAATTTCTCCCTGGGCCTCCGTTCAGCTGGATGGAGAGGTGGTGGATTCGCTGGTGCAGCGCAAAACCTTTGCCGTGACGCCCGGAACCCATCGGCTGGTCTTAACCCATACTCAATTTTCTCCCAGAGTATTTACGGTAACGGTGCAGGCCGGGGAGCGGAAGGAAATCCGCTATTCCTTTTTACAACAGGCTGGCTACCTGCAGGTGGAGGTGCGTCCCTGGGCCGATGTGTTTGTGGATGGGCAGCACCTGGACACCACCCCGCTGCAGTTCCCCATTGCTTTGTCGCCGGGGCAGCATCTGGTGGAATTGAAGAATCCGTACTACGAAACGGTGCGGCGTATGGTGACTATTTCCTCGAACGATACCGTGGTTGTGCGGGAAGTTCTTAAAAAACCGCACATGTGATGGCACAAAAATTGAAGCATGCTAAGCGTATGAAGATA
>JALWDQ010000717.1:0-6342 GCA_027039625.1 Calditrichia bacterium
TTTCTCCAGCAGCCATACCTCCATGGCGTTGTAAGCCCCGACGCTTCGAGAATCCGGCGAAATTATTTCCCCAATCCGATGCAGCAATAACCACCCGGCAACGGCTGCTCTCACCAGGGGAGCGGTTTCGCTTATTCGAGCAGCCTGGCGAATGGCAGTTTTGTGTTTCCGGTAGCGAGCGCATTTCAAAGTTGTTTCCAGGTGGTGAAGATGAATCAGCAGCTCGAATTCATTCTTCACTTTTAGAGCAATAGCATGCTCGTCTCCTGCGCCGTGAGTATATTGTTTGATTTCGCGAAGGAGCCAGAGAAGTTTCTGCTCAATTTCTTCCAGCAGAGCGTATATTATTTCGCTGTTTTGCTTACCAGTCAAAATTTCGGTAAGGCGTGCCAAAATCCGGGAACGGGCCATTTCGTACAGAGGCGTGTGGATGGGCTTCAGTAAAATTTCTTGCAGGGTTTCTTCTATACTGGGAACACCTCGCCCGTTTAAATATTGGTGAAGCTGAGCATAATGGTGCCATTCATCATCATAAACAAAGCGAAAATCCAGAAAGACCTGCGTCTGGTAAGCCCGAAGTTCTACGTATAGGCCATTTTGGTGAATATCCTGGCAGGAACGAATGAATTCCAGTCCGGAAATATGTTCCCGGAACACCACAAAGCAATTTTCTTGATGCGGCAGTCCCAGCCCTTCGCCAAGGGTTTTCTGCCGGATGTGGGATTTGTCCTCGGGAGAGACAAACCCCACCGAGGTGCGAATCCAGCCCGCTGTATTCTCGAATTTATTGTTGTACACCACCAGTGCCCGTTCTTCACCAAAACGATTGGAGTACGCAAACACATTTTCGTTCACCGCACCGTCCGCGGTGAAAAAATCGTACAGCAGGAAGTTTTGCACCTCGGCAAAGAGGTAGCGTTTACGCATCAGGGGGAAGATTTCCCGCTCGTGGCGGCGGATGAGCCCCTCGTCCGGATGCTCATCCCAGTAAGCCCGGCGATATTCCATCCCGTACTTCTCGGCAAACCCTTCTACCTGGCCATGGCCAAACATGGGCAGCCCCGGCATGGTAACCATCATGATGCACACACCGAAATATTTGTCGCCCTTACCAAATTGCACCACGGCGGTCTCTTCATCCGGATTGTTCATGAAATTAACAAAGCGTTTGAGAATTTCCGGATTAAATTGCAGCACGTTTTTGATGGATTCGCGGTATTTGGCATTTTCTTCGTTTTTGAGCATATTCATGAAGGCACTGTTGTACACCCGATGCATTCCCAGAGTGCGCACAAAATAGCTTTCCATCAGCCAAAAGGCTTCGGCCAGCAGCAGGGTGTCGGGTGCTTCCTGAGCGACCCGATCCACTACTTCGCGCCAGAATTCTTTGGGCATGTGCCGGTCGAATTCCTCTTTGGTCATGCCGTGTTCGGCGCGGGTGGGAATATCGCCACCGCTGCCCGGTTCGGGATACCACAAGCGCTGGAAGTGCTTCTTGGTGAGCGTCATGGCGGCATCGAAGCGAATGATGGGGAATTTACGCGCCACCTTAAGGATGGTTTGAATCACCGCCTCGCGCACCTCCGCTTTCAGATAGTCTAATTGAGCGGTGTCGTTCCAGGGCATGCTGGTGCCGTCGTTTCCGTGGTAAATGTAGCGGGTGTCGCCCGTGCGGAAATCCACCCGCTTAAACACCACCGCTGCATCTGTGCGGTCGTAGTAATGGTCTTCGATGTAGATACCCACATCCGGATGCCAGGAGAGATTGGGGCCGTTGAAGGTGTAGGAAGGGAATGGGGATTCATTCAGAGAGATGAACCAGTCGGGATGTTCGATGACCCAGCGCGAATCGATGCCCATGTGGTTGGGTACCATATCGCCGCCCAGGCGGATGCCCCGCTGCCAGGCACGGGCTCTCAGGTTCTGAAACGCATCTTCCCCACCCAGATCGGCGGCAATCTCGTAATCGAACAGCGAATAGGCCGAGGCTACGGCTTCGGGATTTCCGCACAACTGTTTGATGCGCTGGGAGGCTTTGCTGCGTTCCCACAACCCGATGAGCCACAGCCCGGTAAATCCCCAGCGCGCCAGTTGATCCAGCTCCTCATCGGGAATTTCATCCAGCCGGGTAATGGGGCGCCTGTACTTACGCGAAAGCTGATCCAGCCACACGTAGGTACTTTTGGCAATGAGCACCAGACGGGGCATCCAGTCCAGATCGGGGCTGAATTGCTCCGGTTCTTCTTCCTCGCCGGTAAAGCGGTACACCCGTGCCGGTCCCGGTCCGGCAAAAACCGGTTTCTCTTCCTCTTTGATAAAATCCAGCCCCGAGAGCAAACGAAGCAAGAATTTCCCCAGCAGTAACCTCCAGCGGCTGCGAATGAATTTTAATTGCCCAGTAAGCGAATCCGGGTACAATTTAGCGGGTGTGCGCAGCATCTCCACCAGATTCTGCTGATCCGGACCAAAGGGAGGTTTGGTGTCGAAGAAGGAGTACAGTTCCTCCATGATTTTCAGGTAGGATGTGGACTCTCGCAGCGGGGTGTCGTCAAAGAGTTCCTGGAATGTCCGAAACGCCGGATTCTTGTTTGCCAGCCATAAAAGAAGCATCTCCTCCAGTGCCATCTGACGGTGAAGGGGAGCCGTCAGATATTCCTCTGCACTCTGTACGCCCTGGTACACCGGTTTCGGAGGGAATTGTCGAACAAACTCCAGCAGCGCTTCGTTCAGTTCTGCAGCCCCCACTTCCTCCTCCAGCCAACTTAGTGCCTCCTCTATTACCCGGGCATCCATCTGCTGGCGGTACAGTTCCACTACATAATGCAGAATCTCATCAATAAGCCCCAGGGCATTGAGCTGGCTGGCCTTTACCGCTTTCTCCCGGGGACGCAGCCGGTTAAGCTCCTGCACCAGAAGCCGCGCCGCCTGAAAGTTGGGGATAATCACATTTCCGCTGGTGGTAAACAGCTCCTGCTGCACCTTCAGTTTCTCCCGCATCCGGCGGGAAATATGAAACTCCATTCTCCGGGAAGTGAGATAAGGTTTGCTCAGGGATGTTTTTTGTAAATGACGTAACGTAATTTGCAACGCAGTTTTGATTGACTTCAATGTGAATCTCCTGTGGTATTTCCTGCTTCATTCCTGGTGAAAATCATTGTTAAATTTAAAAAGTTTTTACTATTTTTAAAATGAAATTTGTATTGGAGACGCCATGAATACGGAAACAAAGCACCTGCAGCGAATTTTGCTCGGGTTTTTTGTTTTGATGTGGTTGGGCAGGGGATTTACCCGGGAGGTACAAATTCTTCCGCCAGAAGTGAAGGTTAATCCCCTGGATGGGATGGTGGTACAGGAAACCAAAACGCCGGTTTCGTTTGAACAGTTTGCCCTGCCTGCCGATAGCGTGGTGGTGCTTACAGCCTTCCCCGGGGAGTGGAAAATGGTGCAGCTAGTGTGCCGGAATGGTCAGTTCCGGCATTTGGAAGTTTCTGGAAATGCCCCCCCGGAACTGCATCTTTTCAGTGTTGGGATGGTACAGGTAAAGAACAAAAAAACAAAGGAGATAAAAAACCTCCCGGATATTTTAATTCCTTTGTTACGCAGGGGGACACGGTACCAGTTTCCGGAGGATTCGCTCCTTTTCCCTGAACAGGCACGTTGGCGCATTCTGTGGCTGGAGGTGCCCACTGGCACTTCCTGGGCAGGTAAAAATTTTCGCTGGAAGATGCGCTTTTCCGGTTCCGGCAAAGTTGACTCCCTTACCCTGGTGTTAAACCTGAAGCAAACTCCATTGCCCCCGGCTTCCTGCGAAATGGATTTAAATGAATATGGAGACAGATACCTGCGGGTATTTGGTAAAAAACTTCCGCTGAAGAAGAAGATTGCAGAGGAACGAAAAATCTTCCGGATGATTCATCGTCATGGCGGGGTGCTCAATCCTCTACCCTACAAAAGCCAGCGGGGACGGACGCACAAACACATGGCGCCTCGATTGGTAAATCCGGATCCGCAACACCTTTTGCTGGATTGGGAAACGTTCGATGCCCGGTACGGGGATTATTTTACCGGACGCGCTTTTGAAGATGGAAAGCCGCTGTCGCATTTCTATCTTCCTTTTAATCCGGATTGGCCGGCACCGTTTACCGATTATTTGAATCATCGCGCGCGCTACGAACAAATGTGGGAAGCAGTGGCACGCGAGTACATCCGCCATTTTAAAGAAAAGGGCTGGACGCAGACGGTTTTTCAGGTGTATTGCAACCAGAAACCGAGTTCCAAAAATCAAATTCCCTGGAATCTGGATGAACCAAAAGGGGTAGAAGATTACCGGGCACTTCGCTACTACTGCGATTTAACCCATCGGGTATTTGCCGACGCTCCCCCGGTGCAGGTACGCTTTCGAATAGATATTTCTCATTTTTATTGTGAAAAGCACCGCGGTTCCCGAAGGAAGGATTTTCGAATAAACGGTGGGGATCGCATTTTGCAACCGGTGGACATCTGGGTCATCTCTCACCACTCCTTAAAAGATTCCTTTGCCCGGCGCAAAGCCCGGGAACTGGCCTCCCGGGGAAAGATGGTGTACGAATACGGAAACACCCCACAAATTTCACAATCCGGCGGGCGGAATAAACAGAGCATCTATCGGGTGTGGTGGAATGGCTGGCGGGGATTTCTCGCCTGGCGAAGTTTTGTGTACGACACAAAGGTGGGAAATGGGAAAAATTTCCTGCTGTATGCCATCCGATTTTCCGGGCGTGCGGGAATTTTCCCCTCTTTGCGTTTCAAGTTACTGAAACGAGCACTGGACGATACCCGCATCCTGAACCTGGCAATGGCACAAAATTTCATTTCACGCCCGCAGCTGCAAAGCTATTTTCAGGGGTGGGAAGAAGGTGTTCCCTCCGTGGCAGAGCTTCTGGAGCAATTATATAAAAACTTACCCTGAAAACGGAATTTTTTTTGTAAAAAATGTTTCCTCAATTTGCAAGATTTTTACCAGATTCTTTAATAACCAGATAACTACGGAAGTGGAAAATCGTTAGATGTGTTTTTACAAAATTCTCCCGGTTTCTGATAGCGAGCAACAACGCTGAAGACATAGCATTCTTAACACCGGGTGAAGATTAAGGCCAATACCTAATGTTGGTGGAAAGAGAAAAATTTTCCTATTAAACCCGGATTAATATTGACAAAGCTCTTTTTTTCACGTAAATTATGTCTGCAAATATTTTTTTGATTTACAATAATGGCTCTATTAAAAATGTCAGGCTCAAATCCCTTTACCAGTTTAGGTGAAAAATGTAACATGCTTCACGCTAAAAGAAAGTCTCCTCAGAAGTTACCTGAATTTTACCCATTCCGAAACGCTCTTCGAGATTTATTCTGCTACGGAAAATAAACCAGCTACTGGACATCATGCTTTGGCATTAAAGCGGATTAAAAGAAATAGATTTGAATAGCCCAAATTAAAAATGAGGAGGTCTCCCATGCGAAATATTAAACAAAATTTATGGCTTCGGGTGCTGGCATTGCTCGCAGTGATTTTTGTACTGGGGTTTTTCCTGGCAACTCCCCTCCAGGCTGTCAACTCCAAATGCGAGGAATGCCATAAAAAGGTCACTCCGGGGATTGTGAAAGATTTCAATCGTGGAAAAATGGCCGAGAGCATGACCTGCGCGGATTGCCACGGCGATGCCCACATGAGCGCCAACGATGCGGACAAAGCGCAATTGCCCACCATCAGCACCTGCAAACAGTGCCACGAAGAGCAGGTGAACCAGTACATGAGCGGGAAACATGCGCTGGGGCTGGTTGCCATTACCGCTTTTCCGGATTTTGCCCACAAACAGCCCGAGGCATTCATTGCCGGGCAAAAAGGATGTAACGGCTGCCATAACCTGGGAGTTACAGATCAGCAAGTTCGGCAGAATGAATTACGGAAATATTACAAATACGGCATGGATTGCCAGAATTGCCACACCCGACATGCCTTTTCGGCTGCCGAAGCGCGTGAACCGGAGGCCTGCAACAATTGCCATGTGGGATTCGACCACGCCCAGTGGGAAATGTGGTACCACTCCAAACACGGTTCGGCTTACCTGCTGGATCGCAAAGCCCATCGCGGTCCTACCTGTCAGGATTGTCACATGCCCAACGGCGACCATCAGGTAATGAGTGCATGGGGTTTCCTGGCATTGCGCCTGCCGGAAGCCGACCAGGAATGGATGGGCTACCGCGCCACCATCCTCAAAGCTCTGGGCGTCCTGGACGATAAAGGGAATCCCACGCCCCGGCTGGATGTGGTGAAAGCCGGAAAGCTGGCTCGCCTGACCGCTGAAG
>JALWDQ010000717.1:6352-9273 GCA_027039625.1 Calditrichia bacterium
CCGCCAATTTCGCCCGGGAAAATCTGGAAAATGCCGATAAAATGATTAAAGCCGCCGACAAGCTCTTTGCCGAAGCCATCGAAACCATTGCCGACCTCTACCGCGATGGCATCATTCCCAAAAAGACCAATCAGGCCACCTGGCCTTATCCCGACCTGTTAAATTTCTATGAAGTGGATACCCATATCGAGGAAATTCTCTACGAAATGTTTATGGACCACCGCATGAAAACCTATCAGGGTGCTTTCCATATCAATCCCGATTACACAACCTGGTATGGCTATGCCAAATTGAAAAAAGACCTGGTGGAAATTAAAGAGCTGGCGGAAAATATGCGGAAGCAGGCGAAAAAATAAATTTTCTTTCCAGGCTCCGTCTCCAGAGACCCTCTGGCTAATGCCGGAGGGTCTCTGTATTTTTGACCTAACCGCTAATTAAGAATAACCTGCCCGCGAATCACGCGAATGGACATGAATGAGTGTTTAACCACGAATAATACAAATTTACATTTAACCACGAATAGCACGAATGAGCACGAATAAAAAATAACAATAAGATTAAACTAAATAAGACCACCCAATTTTTTGTTTAAGTTCTGGAATTTGGAGTTTGGAGTTTGAAAGTTGAAGTATTGATTTATAATTTTGAATTGGGCGGGTTCGTGCAAATTGGCACAATTCATTGCTGGGAAACAAAACAATTTTTAGCAGGACTAAAAAATCAGTAAAAATGCAAAAAAGAGTGGAAATGCGATGTTATTTCATCTGGAGTGCGAAATACTCATACATAGATAGCCCAGGGCTTTTTTTAAATGAAAAATGTAAAATGAAAAATGAAAAATGTAAAATGTAAAATGAAAAATGTTTACATGATACTGTTCATAATACGAAAAATTGGATTTTGCACCAATAATAAGAAAATATTTTTACTCGGATATTCCGGGTGCTCGGAATAAAATTTCTGAATTCAAAAAACTATCGGCTGAGAGGATGCGAGGCCACGGAGTGGCCGAAAGATATTAGCCCATGGCCTTCAGCCATGGGAATGGGAATTTCCCCCCAACCCATTTTAGTCCCGCAGGGACGACAGAAATAATTAATAATTATGAATTAAGAATTTTGAATTTGGCTGGATTATGCAAATAGGCGCAATTTGTTGGAATAAAACAATGCCATTTTTGAACAGGATCAAAGAGCCAATTAAAATACAAAAGAGCGAAAACAATAAATTATTGACTCAGAAGTGCGAAGCACTCACACATGGAGAGCCCAGGGCGAAGCCCTGGGAACAGGGACCACCACAAAAATTTAGCCCTGAAAGGGCGACACTAATGGAATTTTGAATTTTGAATTAAGAATTTTGAATTAAAGGATTCGTGTGGATTTGTGGAACGAATATTGTGCTTCTGTTTAAATAAAATGACTTCCTATGGCAAGGAAAGAGGCCACGGAGTGGCCGACAGAATGGGAATTCACCCACCATTTTAAATCTTGTAAGGATGATAGAAAGAATAAATGATTATGAAATAAGAGTTTTGAATTGGGTTTTAGAATTGTAGAGTTCACCGGAATCAAAAATCGATAGAATGGAAGTTTAACCATGAATTACTTGCCTACGAAGTAAAAGAATTAATATTTTCCCACGAATCACACGAATGGACACGAATTAAAACAATATTTATTTATTGGAAATTTTAATTTGGTATTTTGTAATTTGTTATTTTTAGGATTTGGGTTTTGGAGTTTATTTTTTGGAATTTGTGATTTGATATTTGGAATTTATTTTTGTTATTTGGTATTTGTTTTTTGGAATTTGTAATTTTTGCCTTCGCTGCGGTTCCTAAAAATTTGTGTTTTGTGATTTGGGATTTGTTGTTTGTTAATTGGAATTTGGAATTTCGTTTGTGATTTGGGATTTGTTTTTTGGGATTTTGAATTTGAGTCTCCACTGCGTCCGCTGCGGTTTTTTTTGTTGTTTGGGGTTTAAAAATTGGAAACCCTTTGCGGTCTTGGCGCATTCTCTGCGACCTTTGCGGTTAATTTTTTTATAATCATAAAACCGCAACGTCCGCTACGAGCGCTACGTGAAAAGATAAAAGACAAAAGATAAAAGACAAAAGACAAAAACACTATTGAATAGGTTCTCTGCAAAGTGCTCAAAAAACACTGCCGGCAGAGAAATCCCTTCCCCACCGGCAGATAATATTTATGCTCTATGCTCTATGCCCTATGCCCTATGCTTTATGTCCCTATGCTTTTTTTACTTCATCAACATCATCTTCCGGGTAAAATGATGACTCCCCGCCGTTAATCGGTAAATATACACCCCGCTGGCAACCGGAACACCCCGCTCATCGCAGCCATCCCAAACTACCTGATGATGTCCTGCCGCATAGCTGCCATCCACCAGCGTACGGATTCGGCGACCGGCAACATCGTACACCACCAGTTTCACCACCGATTGTTCCGGTACATCAAACTCAATGGTGGTGCTGGGATTGAAGGGATTGGGGTAGTTGGGGTACAACTGATATGCCGTTGGGAGTACCTCCACATCCGAAACCGGTAACTCTTTGTGCATCTGCGGTGCCACCGAGCGTAAGTCATACACCTCGGCGATTCCAACATTGGGCGATTTATCCCTCAAATTACAACGCCCTTCCAGATACACCTCCCGACCGGCAAAGGAAGATAAATCAACCAGCAGAGTATCGCTTAACACAAAATTGGCATTGGGGGAGTGTAACAATAATCCCGTGGTGTAAGGCTGCATGGTGTGCAACACCTGCTGGGTAGCACCATCTCGCACCGTCAGGGTAAATATGGGCACCGGTATTTTGCTTGTTTTATCATTCCCCTGTGGTTTCAGGTTCTGCACCAGAATCCGTACCGGTAGTTTAACCCGTGTGGAGGGGGTTACAC
>JALWDQ010000718.1:0-9268 GCA_027039625.1 Calditrichia bacterium
GTGGACGGCAATTCCTTCCGGGGCAAACACCTTTAGGCGAGACGTGCGGAACATTTCCACCTGCGGCATACTGAGGTGTTCCCCTCTGGTCGCTTTGGGCAGATTCAGAAAAATGTCTTTTTTGGTCAGCGCGTGAATCAGGCACACATCCAGCAATCCGTCCTGAATATCGGCCTGCGGGGTAAGGTAGAACCCACCTCCCATGGCTTTTCCGTTCCCCACAGCGATTAAGAAAATTTCGTGCTGGCTGCGTTTTCCATCGATCTCCAGCTCCACGGTTTGATTGTGAAACAAAAAAGCGGTTTTGAGTACCGAATAAAGATAAATCAGGAATCCCCGCAAGTGTTTCACTTTCATGCTTTCTCGCACCACCCAGGCATCGAATCCGAGCCCCAATCCGTTGGGGAAATAGCGGTCGCCGGCTTTTCCCACATCCACTCGCATACGGTGATTCTCCACGATGGTTTGAATGGCCGCTTCCGGGTTTAACGGAAGATGCAGCATTTTTACGAAATCATTTCCACTGCCAATGGGAATGACAGCCAGGGCTGCCTTACCTCCCATCATCCCGTTTACCACCTCGTGCACGGTTCCATCCCCTCCCGCAGCAATGATTACCTGATACTCATCCCGAAAATGTGCGGCAATTTCCCGGGCATGGCCAGGACGTTCTGTGAGTTGAACATCGACACTTCCCAAGCGGGAACGTAACTTCCGTACCAGCTCAGGGTACACCCGTTTCCCCTTCCCTCTCCCGGACATTGGATTGAGAATTAGCAGATATTCTTTCATGCCGTATTCCTTTAGCGGAGAGACAATGGTGGTTTATTCAATTTCGGCAATACACTCTATTTCTACCAGCACATCTTTGGGTAGGCGCGCCACTTCTACCGCCGAACGGGCGGGGGCGTTTTCGGTGAAATATTCCGCATACACTTCATTCATTGCGGCAAAGTCATCCATATTTTTTAAGAAGACGGTGGTTTTTACCACGTGTTGCAAATCGCTTCCCGCTGCTTCCAGTACCGCTTTCAAGTTCTCCAGTACCCGACGAGTTTGCTTCCGGATGTCGTTTTCTTCAAATTGCCCGGTTGCGGGAACGATAGCAATTTGCCCCGCGGTAAACACCAAATTTCCCACCACAACTGCCTGATTGTACGGACCAACCGGTGCCGGTGCTTGAGAAGTGTTTACAATTTTTTTCATCTGTTTCTCCTTCTATCGTGTTTTGAAACCATGAACTGACAGGGAAAATGGTGAAGATGGTTATTCAAACAACCGCTCCAGGGAGCCTTTCCCCTCGCGCAATATGGTAATTTCGTCGCCGATTAAACTCACGACCGTGGATTCTGCGGCATCGGGGAGCCACCCTACATCCAACATTAACTCCACATCATGCTGGTAGCGGGCTTCAATTTCGTCGGGATCGTTCAGCAGTTCCTCGGCACTGATGCTTACGGAGGTGTTCACCAGCGGATGAGAAAGCTCCACAACCAGCTCCCGGGACACATTGCAATCCGGTATGCGGATGCCCACTTCCTTGCGCTTGCTGAGCATGATTCGGGGAATCTCCCGGGTGGCAGGTAAAATAAAGGTGTACGGTCCCGGCAAACAGTGACGCAATATGCGATAAGCAAAATTAGAAATGCGAGCATATTGGCTGGCCTGACGAATATCCTGCACCACCACACTAATGGGATCGAATTTGCTCTTCTTCTTTAACTTGTACAACATTTCCAGGGCACGTTTATTGTAAAGGTCACATCCAATCCCGTAAACCGTATCGGTAGGATAAATAATTAATTTACCTTCTTTAATTACTTCGACCGCCTGAGTAATATATCGGCGATGGGGATTTTCGGGATGTATAGTTAAACGAATCATTCGACTACCTGTTCGGAATTGCTAATCGGTTTCCATAAACGAAAAAGGTAAATACTCAGCAATGCTGCACTAATGGACATCACATAGGTCACGCTGGTGGGACTCAAAAGGCTGACTCCAATCATTTCCAGAAACAGAATCGCGCTTAACAGATTAAACGCTTTTCGAGAAAAAGGAGTTGAGTCCGGATTATTCCAATCCACCCAACGGCCTACTTTTAAAGTGACAAAAGAAACTAAAATAGGAAGAATAACCCACAGCACAAGATGTACCCAATCGCTCACCGCTTCTCCCCAATCGGTAAACAATGCCCAGAGCCACACATAAATCCACACCACGATGAAATTAACAAAAAACACGGCAAGACTCACTGTAAACAGCCGGGAAAGCATCTGAATTCGAGCGCGTTCCTGATCCATGAGCAATTCTCCAACAAATCAAACAAAAATATAGTATCATTTTCCCAAATTAAATAATTGAAATTTAAAATCCGCAAATTCAGTTTCAGGACGAAGGAAACTTTTGTATCTCTAAAAAATATATAGAGTTGGAGTAAAAACAAAGGAGGAGGCAGCCATGAAAGTAATTGCAATCGCCAACTATCGGGGAGAAGAAAAAGCGCTGAAGGAACTCAAAACGGTTGTCGAGCAGGAAAAAGCGGATTTCCTGGTGTTTACCGGGGGCATTGTACAGGGAACAGAACGGATTGAAGAATTCCAGTCGGCAGAAGACGAAGGGAGGGAAGCCGACACCAGTAAAATTACCAGCGGAGAAGCAGCAGATTTACAGGAATACGAAACATTCTTCAAAGCACTGGGTGGGTTAAACATCCCGGTATATTACATTCCCGGTAAATACGATGCTCCCATCGAACGCTTTTTACGCGAAGCTTATAATTCCGAAATAGTGTATCCTCACATTCGCAACGTTCATAAAAGTTTTTCCTTCTACCGCAACCATTACGAAATTGTAGGATTCGGTGGTGAAATTTCGGAAAAGCAGCGGGAGGAGCGCTTCATTTTACGATATCCCCGCTGGGAACTGGAATACCATCTTAAAATCATTCGTGATCTCAAACCACTCCAGCTTATCATGCTTTTCTACTCACCACCTTATGGTGGAAAATTGGATTTGATCAATGGCAATCATACCGGTTCGGAGGCGGTTAAGGATTTCATTAAAACGTATGATCCGGTATATGCATTTGTTGGTTCCGGTTCCGAGCAAGGTGAAGAATTTATCGGAAATACCCGGGTCATTAATCCGGGTTCCCTGAAAGATGGGAAATACGTGCTGGTAAATATGCGCAATCATAAAGTGGAATTCCGAACGCTTTAATGCCAGCAAAACTTTTGCTGACCGGGGGAGAAATGATGTGATTTCTCCCCTTTTTTAATATAAAATTTGATTCACTCCATTTGAAAAACTGTATTAAACGGAGCTTTAGCCTACATAGCCTGGACTGTTCTCCTTAAATTTTCTAAAAAAAAGATGTTTGAGGGAAATGAGTTATCGGGGGGAAGATTGCCTTTTTCTTACCAGCTCCTGATGTTTTAGAGCCAGTACCAGGTTGCTAAACCACAAGAGCACAATGGCTATTAGAGACAACACAAACCATTTCGGAGGCACGGAACCGGAAGCCGATATTTGCACCGCCCGTTTAAATCCCGGGAAAATTCCCACAATTAGCAAAAATAAAATTCCGGCTAACAGAATCAGCTTCTTTTTTAACCAGGGTTCATTTTTTACGAGATAGGATTGATCGACGGTAAGTAAAATTCCACTAATTAATAAAACGACCAAGAATGGCAGAGTAATAAAATAAAAAAAATTAAATAAATTGGGGGAAAATAAAAGAGAACCTCCCGAAAGCAATATAAAGAATACATCATGAATAATGAAACCACCAAAACAAACAACTCCCAGAATATGAAATAAACGGAGGGTAAAAGACATTACATGGAAAATTTATTTTTTATTTCGGGATTTTTTAAAAATCCGGGCCGCTTTTCGCAGCTCATCGGTAGAAGCAGTAGCAGCTCGCATATTTTCTTTTTTGATACGTTTGTATACTTCCTCACGATACACCGAAACATCCTTTGGCGCTAAAACGCCTATTTTTACCTGTTTTCCATTAACATCTACCACAGTGATTTTAATATCATCACCAATGTTAATTGACTCGCCTAACCTCCTTGTTAAAACCAGCATAAATTACCTCTTGGTTATGATTTTTTGGAATTTAATTAACTTTAATATAAAAGTCAATAAAAAAACTGAACTTTTATATGTAAATAATTCTATTCTTTCATATTTTTGCAGGAATCTGTTTAAAAACTGCACTCATTTGGTTATTGAACATCAAAACGGAAAATAGTTACAGTTTTTATTTGTTGATATAAGTCGTAAAATTAAACGATCGCCAGAAATGCTATGCGGGGTTTTAAAATATTATAGACCAATACGGTAGCTTTAAATGTAAGAGGGAAAAATAAAAAAACAAAACTTAAAATAAAAAACGGCAGAAGAGTTATACTCCCTCTTCTGCCGTGGCCGAAATTGCCTGGTTTTTAATAAAAACTTACTTTAAAAACGACTTTAATTTTACCTTTGATTCCAAATTGTCCCAGATCTAATTCAAACGTTTGTTCCTGACGGGTTAATGGTGGAATTTCCATAAAAATCGTTCGTGTTCCCCGGGTAATTCCTTCGCCTCCGCAATTAAAACACACAAAGGGAAAATCCACTCCTCGGCCTTCACAATAAGCACATTCGTATAAAACCGGTACATCCAGTTTTATGCGACCTCCGCGATGCGCTTCCGCGGGTGTCAGTATAATATCCACAGTTAATCCTTCTTCCACAAAAGGAGCAGGTTCCCGCATGCGATCCTGCTGAAATAGTGTGGATACCGAATATTCCTGAAATTGATGGAGCAAAATATCCAATTCGTCAAACACATTCCGCCAGTTCTCATTCAGTAAATTAGGTGCTCTCTTCAACCGAGCTATTTTCTCATCGTAAGCTTCCCGCTTTTTCTTATTTCCCAGAACCTCAAACGCTTCCTGCACCTCCAGAAATCGCTCTACATCGGAGGTTTCTCCCATATCGGGATGAAATTTCCTCACCAGTTCCCGGTACGCTTTTTTAATATCTTCCACACTTGCATTACGCGAAACGCCCAGAATCTGGTAATAGTTCTTCATAAAGGCATCCCTCTCCTTTATGAAGTAACCAATCTATTTTTTATTTATTTTCCGTTTCTTCCTCAAAAGTTCCCACAACAACCTTACTGGCGCGAATCAATTTATCTTTTACTTTAAATCCATCCTGGAATACATTGAGAATTTTATGATGCTCCTCTTTTTTATCTGTTTTCTGCATCATCAGGGCTTCGTGGATTTGAGGATCAAACTCTTTTCCCAGCGCCTCTATCTTCTCCAATCCTTCCGATTCCAGAATCTGGTAGAATTTTTTGTAAATCATCCGCGCACCTTCCAGAACGGAATGTTCATTCGTTCCTTCCTGCGACTTTTCCAGCATATGATTGAAGTCATCCAGCACCGGGAGTAATTTCTTCATAAACTCACCCTTGATATAATCGGCCAGTTCCAATTGTTCCCGTTCAACCCGCCGCTTGTAATTAGCAAACTCCGCTCGGAGACGCAGAAACTGATCGTTCAATTCCTCATATTTTTGCTGCAACTCCTCGTAAAGTTTCTTGTAATCCGTGCGAGTTTTCTTTTCGCCTCCCTTTGTCCGGGACCTAGTTTCCGTGGTTTGCTCCTGAGCAGATTCCTCGGTTTGTTCTTTGTTTTCTGTTTGAACATCCTCTTCAAAATCTATGGGAATATCTTTTTCTTCCTGTCGTTTTATCATCGGTCATCACCTCCTGAATACATTTTTCCCCCTTTCGCACAAAATTAACATTGTGTTACTGTGGCAATTCTTCATAAAAATTCAGTTCCTTCCCCCGAAGGGAAAGGAACTGATACACATATGTTATTTATCTTTATTGTCGTCGTCAACCACTTCATAATCGGCTTCTTCAACTTTCTCTTCGCCGGATTTTTCACCGGTTCCCGCCGTACCGGTAGCTCCTGCTCCCGCACCGGCTCCAGCGCCCGCTGCTTGCGAAGCGGTCTGCTGGTAAATAACCGAAGATGCTTCATTCCATGCCGCATTCAGACCCTCGGTTGCGGAACGAATTTCATCCAGATTATCCGTTTTTAACGCCTCACGCAACCGATTCATCGCCGCTTCAATTTTATTCCGCGTGGCGGCATCCAGTTTATCGCCGTACTCTTTCAAATTCTTTTCGGTTTGATACAGGAGCTGATCGCCAGCATTACGGGCATCAACCAGTTCACGGCGCTTCCGGTCTTCTGCGGCATGTTGTTTGGCATCTTTCACCATCCGGTCAATTTCTTCTTCGGTTAAACCAGAGCTGGCCTCGATGCGGATGCTTTGTTCTTTTCCGGTAGCCAGGTCTTTTGCCGATACGTGAAGAATACCGTTGGCATCGATATCAAACGTTACCTCAATTTTCGGTACACCACGTGGTGCCGGAGGAATACCATCCAGGATAAACCGTCCCAGCGTACGGTTATCCTTGGCAAATTCCCGCTCTCCCTGTAGTACATGGATTTCCACGCTGGTCTGGTTATCCGCTGCGGTGGAGAAAATCTCGCTCTTACGAGCGGGAATGGTGGTATTCCGTTCGATGAGTTTGGTCATCACCCCACCCAAGGTCTCGATACCCAACGAAAGCGGGGTCACATCCAGCAATAGCACATCTTTCACTTCACCCGTTAACACTCCTGCCTGAATGGCCGCACCAATGGCCACAACTTCGTCCGGATTAATCCCTTTGTGAGGCTCTTTTCCAAAGAATTCTTTTACCAGCTGCTGTACACGCGGAATTCGCGTAGAACCACCCACCAAAATGACTTCATCAATTTCGCTGGGACTCAATCCGGCATCTTTTAATGCCAACTCGCAGGGGCCCAGGGTTTTTTCCAATAGATCCTCAATCAACGATTCAAATTTTGCCCGAGTTAGTGTCATTTGTAAATGTTTAGGACCATTAGCATCCGCAGTAATGAACGGTAAATTGATATCCGTTTGCTGGGCGCTACTCAATTCAATTTTTGCTTTTTCGGCTGCCTCGCGCAAACGCTGCAACGCCATGGGATCCTTCCGCAAATCGATTCCATGCTCTTTCTTGAACTCATCCGCAATCCAATCCACCACTCGCTGGTCGAAATTATCGCCGCCCAGGTGGGTGTCGCCGTTGGTTGCTTTTACTTCAAATACACCATCGCCAATTTCCAGAATGGAGATATCGAAGGTACCACCACCCAGGTCGTACACGGCAATTTTTTCGTTTTTCTTCTTATCCAAACCATAAGCCAGAGAAGCAGCGGTCGGCTCGTTGATAATCCGGAGCACTTTCAACCCGGCAATTTCTCCCGCTTCTTTCGTGGCCTTCCGCTGGCTGTCGTTAAAGTACGCCGGTACGGTAATCACTGCCTCTTTCACCTCTTCGCCCAGGTAATCCTCAGCAGTCTGTTTCATTTTTTGCAGAATCATGGCCGAAATTTCCTGAGGGGTGTAATCCTTACCCCGGATTTCCACCACTGCCAGATCGTGCGGTCCGCGTTTAACTTTGTAAGGCACCATTTTAGTCTCTTCGGGTACTTCGTCGTAGCGACGCCCCATAAAACGTTTTATGGAATACACCGTATTTTCGGGATTGGTAATCATCTGGCGTTTCGCCGGAGCACCTACCAGAATTTCTCCGGTTTTGGTAAACGCCACCACCGAAGGAGTCGTCCGGGATCCCTCAGAGTTGGGAATAACGACCGGTTCTCCACCTTCCATCACCGCAACTACCGAATTGGTCGTTCCAAGGTCGATTCCAATTACTTTTCTTGCCATTTTATTTTCCTCCTTTTTTTTCTTGATTTAAATTTCGCCATTAATTCGCATAATAATTTGTTCTAACTTTTCCACCAATTCGTAATTCTCATCCTTCATATCGCGCAGCTGCTTCGCGATATGAAACATGCGATAATCTTCTGCCAGATTGGAATGATCGGTCAGCATGTCGTAGAGTTCGCCCTCAGCATTGAATACCTCACGGAAATTGCCCTGCGGATAAATCTCCTCTAAATCCGGTTCCGCATTTACCGTACCCCCCAATTCTTCCACCAGTTCCTGAATTTTGCGAGCAAAACCACGCTTCTTTTCCACCAGCTCCATAATCTCCTGTCGCAACTGCGGATAGGCGACATGAGCCGATTCCACCTCCAATCGCCGGGCAATTTCCAGCAATCTGGCGTAATCCTGAAGCAGGAATTCTCGCACCTCCTCACGCCGGGATTCCTCCCGCTGGGGTCCGCTCTCCAGCTTCTCAATCACATTGTCGATCCAGGCAATTTTGGCCATTTTTCTCCCCTTTTTTCTTTATTTATAAAATGAATGACTATATAGAAGACTCTATATAGCCATTCACGAAATTGCTTAAATTCGTCGGAATCCGCAAAGCCATTTATTTAATTTCAATCACTTTAGGCTGCGCTTTCTCCTTCTTACCAACGGTTACTTCCAGAATTCCGTACTTGTAAGAGGCAGAAATTTTATCGGGATCCAGATCATCACCCAGCTCAAAAATCCGTTCATACTGCACATCCCGGGTTTCCCGCAGAATAAATTCACCTTTGTGAGGTACCGTATTGCGCAAGCCCCGAATGTAAAGCAACCCATCTTTTACCTGAACATTCAGGTTCTTCCGGTCCACATTGGGCATTTCTGCCAGAATAACCACCGAATCTTTGGTCTCGTAAATATCCACTGCCGGTTTAATCTTTAGAAGTTCCGGCTTTTCTAAATCTCGTTTAACCTCGCTGCGTACAATGTTTTTATCGCTAAACATTTTCTTCACCCCCTTTAATTTTTTTGTTTACTTTACCTGAATCTTCACCTCTTTGGGTTTTTCTTCTTCCTTTTTAGGAATGACCACCTCCAGCACCCCATCCTTATAATTGGCGCTAATTTTTTCCACATCCGCTTTGTTGGGGAGAATAATAGAACGGCTGAATTCACCATAGGTAATTTCGTTACGCAGATAGTTGGCATCTTCCGGTAATTCCCGCTGTTTCCGTTCTCCCTGCAGAATCAGCACACCATCCTGCACCGTTAACTTCACATCTTCTTTTTTCACCCCAGGCATTTCTACCTGCAACACATAACGATCGTCCTCTTCCCACAAATCTGCCAGTGGGAAATTACCCGTAAACCAATCCTCCAGACTGCGAGATACTAGTTCGCTAAACAAACGATTCATCCGATCACGGATTTCACGAAATCCTTCCAGATTTTC
>JALWDQ010000719.1:0-9252 GCA_027039625.1 Calditrichia bacterium
ACTAATCACACAAATGGGCATTTAACCAAGAATTACTTGCCCACGAATCACACGAATGGGCACGAATGAAAAAAACAGTATAATTAGGTTGAGTTTGAAAAGAACCTGTTAGATTTTTTGAAAATTAGGATTTGAAGTTTGGGATTTGTAGATTGGAATTTGTAATTTCATTCTTCGCTTCTCCTGAGGCGTTATGCTGCGAAGCAGCATTCTTGTATAGCATGTCTTCAAAGGGCTCATCTTTCTTTTTAACCCATGTTTCTTAATCTCACCTCCTTTTTACCGGCTCAGGAGAGCCGGGCTACACAGCTTGTCCCATTCATTCGTCTCCCCGAAACACTTGCCCACGAATCACACACATGGGCATTTAACCAAGAATTATTTGCCTACGGATCACACGAATGGACACAAATGATAAATGAAAACATAATTCAATCAGGGAAAAACATGCTAAGTTATTTGACGTTGAATTTGGCAGGATCTTGAAAATTGGTACAATTCAGTGGTATTAAAAAAGCAATTTTTGGACAGAACTAAAAAGCTAATAAAAATGCAAAAGAGTTGAAATGCAACATTATTTCCCCAAGAGTGCGAAGCACTTGCACAAGGATAGCCCAGGGCGAAGCTGTGGGTATAGAAATCATCCCCAAAAAATGGAGCCCTGAAAGGGCGAAACAATACTGAAATTATTAGAACCACGAATCACACGAATAAACGCAAATTAGAAATAATCTTTTGAATTTTTTGTTTTTAGATTTGTAATTGTATATTTCTCTGCGCTTCCCAAATGGATTTCCCAAAGGAGTCTTGCAGACCTTCGGACGTTGCGATTTTTAACTTTTTGTAATTTAGAATTTTTTTCTTCTGTGTCCTCCGGACCTCCGTGTGAGACAAAAGACAAAAGGCAAAAGGAAGGAGAAAAAAGAAAAGACATCATTAGGCGGTAAATATAAATTACAACCCAAAAAACTATCGTTTGGCAGGGTACGAGGCCATGGAGTGGTCGAAAGATATTAGCCCATGGTCTTCAGCCATAGGAATGAGAAATCCCAACCACCATTTTTAAGTCCCGGAAAAACGACGGAAAAAATTGAGAATTTTGAATTAAGGGATTCGTGCTGGTTAGTGAAATGAATGTATTGCTTCCGTTAAAATAAAGTCACTTCCCCTGGCAGGATACGAGGCCACGAAGTGGCCGAAAGATGTTAGCCCATGGCCTTCAGCCATGGGAATGGGAAATTCCACCCACCATTTTAAGTCCTGTAAGGACGACAGAGAGAATTAATAAATTGAATTGATTTTTGAAAAAATAGAACCGAATTAGTGTTTAACCACGAATCACACGAATGGGCACGAATTAAAATATTTGTTTGTTGGAAATTTTAATTTGGGAATTTAATAATTGTTCTTTTTGAATTTTAGATTTGCAGTTTGTTTTTTGCGGTTTGGGAATTGTGATTTGATTTTTGTTATTTGGAATTTGTTATTTGGAATTTGTTCCAGTATGGTACGCATTTCCAGGTGAATTATCCTGATATGAAAATGAAATGATCCCAAGCAATTCAGAAAAGAGATGCTTTCCTCTGCTTACGCTGCGCTCGGATTGACAGGGGAGAAAGGCTGGTGCTAATGTTCTGAATCCCGCCAGATGCGTGGTGAGGAATATCGTTTTTTGGCAGGATTAATGCACCGCATCCTGGGGAGGGGATAAACAGGATTTTTTGCCTGCATAAAAACTACTGTAACCACTAAAACTATGTTTGGGAATGAAAAAAATGAAATATGAATTTGTGGAATTTAAGATTTATCGGTTTTTCTTTACTAACTCTTCCCTGGAGTTGTTTCACATAGAGAAAAAATCAGTACATCCCCTAAAAAATTTGCATTTTAATTGTAAAAACAATATATTGTTAAAAAAATAATAGGGAGGTATTATGGAGTCATCACATCGTCTTTCTATCCCAAATTACATTATTTTGATTGGATTCTTTTTACTGACGGTGTTTTCGTTTCCGGGGTTCGGGGAGGAACATTCCTTTAACCGCAACCAACAATTCAATTTTTCTCAAATTAATTCTGATCGGGCAATGGGTTACCAGACAAAAAATGCTTTGAAAATGCACTTCAACAACTTCGGCTCCATCTCCGATTTTCTGCCGGATCTTCCTATGGTAACCTCACCGGAGGGGTTATACGGGAAATACCAGTACATTCCGACGTTTAGTTTTATTTTAGGCATTCCCGGGCGGGATTCTCTGGGCAATCCCTATCCTTGGGCAATTCGCCCAGCCGTAGATTCGCTAACCGGGCAGGTGTTTCCCGATTCTTTTGTGTACTGGGGACCTACCGTCTCCGAATCCTGGTTCGACCGAACTCCCGGGAAGGTCCTGACCGATTGGGAAGCAGTGGAAAACAGCCACACCCAGCTGTTCGGGAATGCTACCAGTTCCTCTTATGCGTTCAATTACCTGTACGATTGGTCGGAACCGGTTGTACCCCTGCTTGCCCATAGCGATTATCCTTCTTCCTGGCCCACTTTGGGGAGCAATCCCATCTGGCCCGGCTTCACTAATCCCGGCAGCATCTCTCCCCGGGCGTTTTTCTCCGATCAGGATGTGTACTGGGAGATGGACGATCGCTTTGCCGATCGGGATGTGGATCCTACCCAGGGGTATCCCACGGGAATTCGGGTTAAAGCGATGGCGTCCAATTTCTCCAACATCCCCGGGGGAATGATTTTCCTGCACTACCGACTCATCAACGAATCCCCGTATAATTACCAAAACATCTACGCGGGATTTTATTTTGACGCCGACATTTACCACCGAATGGGAGATGGAAGTTACGTCGGGAGAACCAACGACGACGATATGATTCAATTTAATCGGGAGGCTTCGGTGTGTTACATCTGGGATCTGGATGGATACAGTGGCGGAGCAACCGATCTGGCCTATGTGGGGGTTGGGATGCTGGAAACACCTCCGGCTTCCGAAGACATCGATCTCAATGCGGACGGGCAGCCGGATGTTTTTGTGGGTGAACCCACCGGCGTGACGGGCTGGCACTGGTTCGATTGGTATTTCCGTCCCGGTTCTAACGACGGAGGTCCCAACGGCCCGTTTAGCGGAGACGGCATCACCCCTGTTTCGCCGGATAAAGAAGCGATTCAATATAAACTGCTTGCTGGCGACACATCTTCCACCGATTCTCCTCCTTACTGGCACAACCGGAACCGACAACATTTTTTCCATGGCGATCCATCCGGTTTTATTAATCCCAGATTCGATTCAAATTCCGGAATTCTCTCCCAATATCCGATGGGATTGGATGCGGTGTGCATTATGAATTGCGGGCCCTTTAATCTGGATGCTGGAGATTCCGCGGATGTGGTTGGTGTATTGCTGGCAGCAAAGGACTCCACTACACTGCTTACTCTGAAACGTTTGGCAGACCGGATATGGGAGTACCAGAGTCCCAAGGCTGATATCCACATCCAGAGTGGTAATGGAGGGGAAGTATTTAGCGATAACGCCGAAGTTTCCTGGTCTGTGAACCCGCATTATCCGCATCCAGTAGATAAAGTAGATTTGTGGCTGGGATACGGAGATAATGAAACCTGGGAATTATTAGACACGGCGGTAACTTCCCCGGGCAGTTACTCTTTTTCCACCCAGAATTGGAAAGACGGCATCTTTTATCGGTTGGGTGTGGTGTCGCATCAGGGAGAGGGGGTTGTTTACGGCGCCTCGCAGGGTTATTTTACCATTAATAATACGGGAATTCCCACATCCCCCGAAATTATGGTTCAACGTCCCCTCTACAACGATACCATTTCCGGGGTTTACTCGCTTCATATTTTGGCTGGGGATGCCGATCAGGATTCGATTTTCCTGACCGTCAGGGACAATTTCCGTGGTGCCTGGTGCACTTTAATCGAAAATCAACCCTTTCCTTCGCGTATAGTGTTAGACACGCGTAACCTTTTTAACGGGGAAAACAATCTCCAATTTTATGTTCGGGATGCCACCGGTGCATTTTCTCCGATGGTTGAACGCAACGTGGTAATTACCAATCCCGAAACCACAGCACCGGATACAATCTTCGACCATGTCAGCGGAGTGGGGAACGGCTTGCTGCAGCTTAACCCCATCGACCGCACGCAGATGACAGGACATACCTATCGCCTTTCGTTTGACCAACCGAATTCATTGAATATTTACGATGTGGATGCAGGAATTTACTTGTGGCAACAGGTGTCATATTTTAACACCATGCAGAATCTCACATTCGATGGATTGAGCCTGAAAATCATGGGATTCTTCCCTCCCGAAGTTGATTCCCTTTACTGGAAACATGGCAATTCCGATTGGGAAATTACCGTGGCGCCCGCTTACAATGGAAATCCCACAAATTACGAAATCGTCTTCGGTCAACCGGACAGTGTGCAACACCTCACCACAAACGCCCTGCTCTTTACCGTTCCCTTCCGGGTCTATAATCGAAATATGGGTATTGATTCCTCGCTGAAATTGTACGGCTTTGACCATGATTTTTCGGGTGATTTTTCTTCCGGGGATAAGATTTATTTAAAAGAGAATGTGGTGGCAGGCGATACGTTGAGTAATGGCACGCTTACTTATGAACTCACCTTCCTGTGGGATTCTACCAGTACAGCTCCCATGCCCGGGGATACTTTTCGGATAACCACAATTGGTTACTTCTGGGAAGCTGATACTATTTATTTCCGCAGCCCGCTGTGGATGGGTATTTCCTCCTCCGATGTTCCGAGGCATTTTGTCCTCTTTCCGAATTATCCCAACCCCTTTAATCCCCGAACCACAATTCGCTACTTCTTACCCCGACAGGAGCGAGTGAATCTATCGATTTTTAACATCCTGGGTCAGCGAGTGGTAACTCTGGTGAATACGCCCCAGAAACCCGGTGAACATCAGGTGGAATGGGATGGTTGCAACCATCTGGGCATTCCGGTTAGTAGCGGCGTGTACCTGCTTCGGATTCAGGCAGGGCAGCAGGTTAAAACCCGGAAAATGATACTCCTGAAATAAAATCTGGAAAACATCCCCTAACCAAATGAAGTGTTGTTTCTGGTTAGGGGATGTTTTTTTCGGATTATGCTATAGTGGTAAGCTTCAGTCAAATGGAATACCATCAATTGTGCTACCGGAAATTCTTTCCGCAACTCCTCCTGCGCCCGCTATAAAGGCTCGGGAGTCCCGGCACAAAGGGATGCGAGGAAATTTAAAATAAAAGAACTTCAGATAAATGACACATCTCCGGTTCCTTTTGTTGCACCCGTTTCTTAGGGGCAAGATAACTTTCATTAAAATCAGTAATGAGAGAAGCTTCTTTGCTGGTGGCAGGTAAAATCCTGGTTAATTTGGCAACAACCCACGTATCGCCCGGATCATTTCATCCGATAAGTATCTCCAGCTAATTATTGAACGCCAAACGAAAGAGAGGAGCGAGCCGTTCCGGATCTGAACTGAAGGAAAAAACTCAACGAGGCTTTTCCTCAGGGATTACTCACTCCAGATGGCAATAGAGTCCAAAAGTGTCTTACCGAACGGGGTAATCTTAAAAGCAACAAACCGGCCAATTGTCGTTAAATCGGATGACTCCTTTTTTTCTTCGTACTCAATCGCACCGAAAGATTCCAGGATATCGATTACCACATCTTTAATCAAACTATGCAGAAACATGGTATCATAATCGCTATCTCTATTACCCCAGGTCAACTCCGTTTCCTTAATCAATTTATTTGCGAATTTTTTAAAGGAAATACGGGAATTAATGGGAAGAGAACGTAAATGGTTGAGGGTTGTCTGCTCAAAGTAAGGAGGCAGAAATTCTTCCATACCTGGAAAAGGAAAAGCTACCAACCAGTTCACATCAAACCACCAAACTGAAAACAAAAAGGCGACCTGGAGGAGGGGCTCGGTGCGCAGAAATCTCTCTCCGGCAGGGGTAAGTCGCCAGCGACGACCCGGAGCAGTCTGAAGCAAACCACCCACTTCTGCCAGAATGTGGAGGAAGTACAATTGCCACACCTGGGCTTCGCTGCGCAAGCGGAAGATTTCATCCCCCACGTGAATATCCAGTTCCGGTGGATTGACGAAACGCGCGGTGACCTCCCTTACTGCCTTGAGTGGCATGTTGCCCGTGCTTTTCGTGCCCACAACTTTATTATCCCGCACAAAAGTAAGCAGGGTTACCATATCTCGAAGCAATGGCAATGCTTTCGCCTGGCGAGTCGTTTCGTCGTTGTGATATTTCCTTATCCAGGCGACAAGACGATATTCAACACTATTGAGCTCGTTCAATCTTTGTTTACGCAATGTTTTTCTCCATAATTAAATGCTCATTACTTTAATCTCTAAAACACTACCAAACACCCAATACCATTTTAAGCAGGATAAAAACAATCGGTTTACTTTTATCATCAGAACTCCGATTTTAACTCAAACACAGGTTTATTTTAATGAGCAGTTAAATTCTCCTGCTGCGAGCCATGGGTGAAGATGGGTGTTTAAATTTTCGCTCCAATCAAAACACGGGGGGAACTTCGCCAGACTCTTTTAAGAAGAATAACTGCGTCTATTGAATCATACAACAATTTTAATAATTCCACCTTCTTGAAATCAGTATTAGGTAAAAAGTTTGATATTTTAATTCTTAGCACGAAATCAATTTACATATTTTGCTTCCAATCAGCAACGATATTTCTACTCTGGAACCTGAAATGGGGACTTTTCTTACCGCAGGACAAAATTCCATCTCTGGACTCTACTCTAATCCCCGCTACAACACATGCGATACTCAAAAATAATTTTTCCGCTTTGGCACCTGATAGAGAAACAATATTTTTCCTCCGGGTCAAAATAACTTGAATGTTAGCGGTACGATGTCACTTTCCAGAAATATTACGAGCAATGCTACATCCCCTCAAATCCGCTACACCATGGTGTCACAGTGTAGGCTGCATGTAGAGTTGGGCCGGAGAATGTTTTATGTGGTACATGATTTTCTCTGTGTAATAAACCATTTTTGTAATGACTTTTGACTTTCCCCAGACTAAATACCCGCCAACAAATGCTCAATGCTAATATCCTCATCTAAATCCGCCCAATGAATCCCTTCCCATGCACCAATTAACCGCCAATTCTCTCGTTTTTCTTTTCTCCCATGCAGCAAGCGCGGGTACCAGGCCAGCGGTACTACAATGGTTCGCCTATCATCGAGGGCAACAATCAGTTCATCATCCGTTACCTGCACATTTTGGGTTCTCGCAACTCGCAATTCAATTACTGAAATGCTCATTCTACCGCTCTAACTCTAAGATAATTAATTTTTGCTCTTCTATTAAATTCTGGATGCACCGAATTTCATGGGGCAGGACACCGCTTCTATTCTGCAAACATCACTAGCAGATAAAACTTTAAGTTTACCCAACTGCAACCTCGACATGTGTAATATATACTTCATTATGAAGACGGGCTTCAATTTCCTTTTTTGAAGCTGTTTCGAAGAAAAGTTCCAATGCTTCCTTTAGGTTTGCCTTTGCTTCTTCAATACTATCCCCCTGGCTAGCTACATCTACTTCAGGGCACAAGGCTACATAGCCATCATCTTCTTTTTCAATTATTACTGTCAAGTGCTTCAACATGGTTATCACCGTTTGTTTTTATTTCAACACAAATTTTAGACAGAATCTAAAACTATCTTCTGATTTAATAATATCTTAAAAGATTATTCCTGCAATTTCAAGTATTTTCTTTTTATACATAGCGACAAGAATTTAATAATATTGAAAATTAAATAGAAAAATGCCTTACACCGTTCATCCGTAGATATCCTCCACCTTTCACCCAACATTTTTCCGTACCGCCTTACTTTGAATCACCGCTGTTTTTCCCTTTCGGTGGTATTTTGCTCATGGCGCGCTCGGTTAAGGCGGTAATGGTAAGGCTGGGGTTTACTCCGGGATTGGCCGAAATCATAGAGCCGTCGCAGACGTACAGGTTGCGATAGCCAAACACCCGGTTATCCCGGTCGATGACGCCTTCCCGGACGGTGCGACCCATAACGGCCCCACCCAGAATGTGCGCAGTGGTGGGAATGCCCAGCAGGGTTTCGGTAAGCAGCACGGTGGTGCGTCCCCCTGCGATGCGGGCATATTGCCGGGCCAGTTCCTGTGCTTCGGGAATAAAGGCGGTGGGGGCTTTGCCTTCGTCCAGGCGGGAGCGCATGCCCCACACACCACGGGTAAACCGCAGGGTACTGTCCAGCGTCTGCATGAAAAGCAATATCTGAGTGCGTTTTGCCCAATCATCCACCAGATAAGTCCGCAAACCCTGAACGGGATGTGAGAGAATCTCCCGCATCACATTGAGCAAACGTCCCACGGCGGAGCGCCCCGACACCATGGGCGACATGAGCAGGCGCCAGAACCCGGAACCGGCGGCATACCTGACCGGTTCCACATGGCTGTGGGCATCGGTATGCAGGATGGAACCAATGGCCAGACCGTTGGAAAATTCAGTGGATTTATCGGTAGTGGTAATGCCAATTAAACTTTCGGAATTGGTTCGCACACCGCTGCCCAGGCGGTCCGATAGCCGGGGCAGGGAACGCTTTTTAAGCTTTAGCAACAGAGGAAGCGTACCCAGTACACCTCCGGCAAAAATCACTCCCCGGGTGGTTACCGAACTCCGCTCGGGGAAATAGGTGGTGGATTCCCGCCAGACCACCCGATAACCGGTAGCACCATCCTGCCCATCCAGCGGCTGCACGTCGGTTACCTGGGATTCGGCTTGAATCCGTGCACCCCGTTTTTCGGCCAGATACAGATAGTTTTTATCCAGTGAATTCTTTGCTTCATATCGGCAACCGGTCATGCATCCCCCACAAAAACGGCAACCCTGGCGTTCCGGCCCTTCTCCTCCAAAATAGGGATCCGGTACCCGCACCTCCGGATCACCAAAAAACACCCCGACTTCTGTAGGTTCAAAGGCATCGGCTTTACCTAACTCCTCAGCCAGGCGCTTCAGCGCCAGATCCCCTGTTTCCAGACGGGGATTTCGAGTCACGCCCAGCATCCGTCGTGCCGTCTGGTAAAAAGGACGCAGCTCCTTCTCCCAATCCGCCAGATGCCCCCAACTGGGAGCGGTAAAAAATT
Organism: Calditrichia bacterium; assembly: GCA_027039625.1. Classification (GTDB taxonomy): domain Bacteria; phylum Calditrichota; class Calditrichia; order RBG-13-44-9; family RBG-13-44-9; genus JALXCH01. The sequence goes on from JALWDQ010000719.1 coordinate 9,197, forward strand.
CCCGTTTGGGAATGGGCAGGGTGTTGGCATAAACCAGAGAACCTCCTCCCACCCCC
>JALWDQ010000720.1:0-9234 GCA_027039625.1 Calditrichia bacterium
AAAGAGATTCTTCGCTCCGCTGGTGCTCCGCTCAGAATGACAGGAAAGGGTGACTGTGAACGTAATTACATTCCGTCCCTGGCGGAACGACTATTTCTATATTTTTCCCGTTTGCTCATCAACTAGCAGTTACTGGAAATCACTCGCAGTCACTCACAGAGCCCGTACCTGGCAGACCCGTATCGGGAGCCCTGCCAACCAGATGCTGCGCATAAAACGCAACCCTTTGCGGAATTTGCACATTCACTACGCCCGCGTATTTTAATTTATTCTAACCGGAATAAACTAAAAAGGGGCTTCCAAAAGAAGCCCCTTTTTTATTACGAATACTGTGGAATACAAATTACCGCAGCAAGGTCATCTTGCGAGTCTGGGTAAAGTTGCCAGCACGCAGGGTGTAAATGTACACACCACTGGCGACCTGTACACCATAATCGTTGGTACCATCCCAGGTTACCGTATAGCTACCCGCCTGACGCACATCATTCACCAGTGTGCGTACCTTCTGACCCAGGGTGTTGTAAATGGTCAGAGTCACATTGGTGGCTTTGGGAATATCGAAGCTGATGTGAGTTTCCGGGTTGAAGGGGTTGGGATAGTTCTGATGCAAAGCAAAGGTCAGCGGTACACGCTGGAATTCATCATGGATGCCCGTGGTTACATATTCCACAATGGCAATGGGCTGAGGCGGATCGCCAGCGCTCAGGCCACGCGGAATTCCGGAGTAAACCACTTCATCCTCGGGATCACTATCCAGATTGGCAATTTCGATAATATCATACTGAATTGCCGGGGAAACGTTGGTATCGATAACCGTAAGTGTCCAGTTGGTGGAATCGGTAATGTCGCCGCCCTGGTATTCCAGACGATGGATAACGCCGTTGGGTGTGGAACCACGGGTACCGAACACGAAATCCAGTTTACCGTCGTTATCCAGATCGCCTACATCGCCACCATAGGAACGATAGGAAGAGGAAGGAACATCTTTAATTTTGTAAGCGGCCAGAGTATCGCCAGAGGGTTTCAACAGATACACATCGTTATCGGAAGAGCTCCAGGAAGCCAGGATGATTTCATCGTTGCCATCACCGTCGAAGTCAGCCACAGAAGCCGATTTCCAGCAGCCTTTGCCTGCCAGACCAACCTGGGGATCGCCAACCACGAAGGAATCGCCCACTGCATCATATTTTACAGGATACACATCGCCATTGCTGCGAATTCCATAAATTACGCCATTCAGGATGGTGATATCGTAGAAGGTCACTCCATTCAGAGCGGAGAATTCCAGCGTCCAGGTTTCGGAGCCATCACCATTATCTGGAATATTATCCACGGAGTAAATCTGAATACCATCACCTTTACGGCAACCCGCAATAATTTCATCTTTACCATCGCCATCGATGTCATAAATGTGCCAGCGGAAAGGACGCTGTTCGATGTTATTTCCGCTCACAATAGTCCAGGAAGCATTGGGCAGCCACATATCGTTGGTGGCATCGTACACACCCATGTTGTCCGAACCATCACCCGGGGTTTCGAATACCACAATGCGTTCGGGATTGGGCTGTAAACCAGCACCGAAATTATTCACCGGGCCCCAAACAATTTCGCCCTTACCATCCTGATCCAGATCGGCCACTGCCAGCGGCGGCCAGGTGTTCTGGAAATCCAGGTTCAGACGGGTGGACCAGACTTTCTGCCAGTTTCCGCTGGCATCTTTCTCATATTTGTAGATGCGCGGAACCAGGTCGTAACCCATCTGATCAAACCAGTCATCATTCACAGCGTAAATTTCCAGATTGCCATCGCCATCCAGATCCACACCCGCAACCACATTACCAAATCCACCGATATCCAGAGAATCTGCCGGGATGGTGGCTGTCCGCTGGAAAATATCGTAGGAACCGCTCACCCCAACAATAATCAGAGCTAAAAACGCCAGTACGGAAATTGTTGCAATTGAGTACCTCATATACACCTCCTGCTGTTTTGGTTAGTTAGATAATTAATGGATATTTCAACCATATAGGCATATCCGAATTACTTCATTATAATATGATTAATATCGAATTGCAAAAGATACAAATTTTACACTCTGCAATCTGCCGTAATCGGCCCAGCCAAAATCAAATTTAAAATTAGACCCCACAGCGTCGTAACGAAAACCTACACCAAAGGTTAATCCCTGCTCACTATTTTCCAGGAAAAGAGATTTGTATCCCGCCCGTAAATAAAGCATCCGTTCCAGGCCTATTTCAATTCCACTATTCAAATATTCCGTATTATCGTTGGGCTGGGTTCCATCTACTGCCATGGTAATTTCCATATGTTCATTTTTAACGGCTTTCCAGGCCAGGCCAAACCGCAACCCCAGCGGCATGTCATATTTCTCGGTGCGGTACTGAGCGGGAATTTCGGTGGGACCACCCGGTTCATTTAACGGTTCCTCATTAATAAACAGGATTCTTCCATCCAGGCGCATCTTTGTACCGAAATTGAAAATGGCAGCACCCAGTGTAATGCTTTCGATGGGTGTTTGATAAAGGATTCCCAGATCGAAAGCAGCGCCGCGGGCAATTGCCTGGAAAATACGTTCCTGGACAAATTTTCCGGTAAATCCAATGGAGAACCGGTCGGTGAGATTACGCGCATAGGTCACCGCCAGCGAAATCATATTTGCATCCCACATCTGCCCCGTGCCTTCCGGGTGTTCCACTGTGCGTACCGGTTGTTGGGGTGTCCGCAACGAGATAAGACTGAATCCTACGGAGCCCATATTGCGCAGGTTTACCGAAAAAGCAGCAAAGTCGTAATTGGTTTCTGCCAGCCAGGAGGAATGATTAAATATGGCCTCACCGGTTCCCACCACGCGAGATAATCCCGCAGGATTCCAGTACACCGCCAGGATGTCAGTTGCCAGAGCGCTATAGGCACCACCCATTCCCACCGGTCGTGCTCCAGCCGCAATCTTTAAAAACTGGGCGGCAGTTGTTCCCACACGATGCACGTTGTTTACATTCTGTGCATTCTGGGAAAAAGAAAAGTTAATTCCCAGGATAATTAGCAGAATGATGAGGATTACTGAGAACCTATTTCCTTTCATACCAAGTCTCGCTTTCTATAAATAATAAACCCTTTATTTAAAAGTTCTCTTTTCTCTTTTTTCACTATTTTATCACAGCAAATCGACCAATTTTGGAACCAATACCTGGCGCCTCGACATGATAAATGTACACACCGTAAGCAATTTCCTGAGATTCAAACGAAAGCAGATCCCATACGGCGTAATTGTTGTCATCATTCTTTTCAATGGTATCTACCAGCTCTCCGGTGAGGGTGTAGATTCGAATGGTACATTTTCGCGGTAGATTCCGAAATTCCAACCGCCGATCGTCCCGCACACCGGTGCGAATCCCGGACATTTCGGCTGCACTGTAAGCCACATAGGGATTGGGTACCACAATCACATCATCCAGAGCATTCTTAGCCTTGTTGTTATCGTAGTGGGCTGCACGCGTCTGGAAGGTATATTTATCGCCAGCTTCAAAAGGCTTTCTGGAAAAGAGCAGGAACACATCCCCTTCACCGGGATAAATGGGTTCTTCGTACACCAGACTATCCCCACCAGAGCTGGAGGTTAAAGTATCCACAGGCGGCGAGAACTTCACCTGATAGGTAGCCTCCGGAATTCCTTGCCAACCCGGTTTTATTAAAATAATGGGTTCTTGCCAATCCCATCGTCCATTAACAGTAGGATTCCTTTCCGTAATGAAAAAATCTACACGTTCCCCGGTTTCCGTATTAATAATTTTAAAATTAGTTTTTACATAAACATAGAGGGAGGAATCTGCCGGATTTATCAACCTTCCATCTGCGGTGGTATCGTAATCGGTAAATCGAATCTCGAAATCAGCAGGATAGGGAGCAGCACCCGGTAAGGGAGCAATCCCTATTTTGGTGTATTTGTCACTGAAGTTGGTATTGGTCACAATGGTTTTAAATCCGCTGCGACCACCTTTAGTGCTCAGAGAATCGAGACCAACCTCTTGATCTTCTGCAAAGATTCTTATCCCATCAAAAACCGGATTATCATCTTCAGCATGTGTGGAAAGGCTATTCGCCACCGGCATGATTTTAAATTCCGCAGAGAACTTCTCTCCCATGGGCATGGCACCGGCGTAAGCACCCCAGATGCGCCCCTTCTCGTAATCCACATGATAACGTGTAGAATCTACTATATTTCCTGAAGCATCCATCACAGTGAGAGAACCCTCTACAATATGGGTTCCGGGCATCAGATCCACAAAGAAAGTATCCCGCGCTTCAAAGTTCACCGTTACCGGTTGCTCATCAACCACAGAGAATCCAATTTTATAAGTAGCTGAATCCACCTGAACCGAGTCGAATACCACGGTATATTTCTTGTTATCCACAACTTTAAAGGGATCCAGGAATTCTACCCACACCTTTCCGGTGGGATTTCCCTCAATCAGTTTCGCAGTATTATCGCTGCTTCCGGCCACCGTGGGAGGCATAAAGCCCTGAGCGGGGCCACCCGGCACCACCATGGCCGTATTCACATCGAAAGTAAACTCCCGGGTAACGGCATCCCGCAGGATAACCCGCTGGCATTCCGAGGGAGGCAGCATGGCATTGCGATCCCCATGGTCATACGAAGTAAGTGCGTAGAAGTAAGTCACCCCATTCTTCACATTGTTGGAATCCACATACATGTGCACCAGTCCCGTATTCTGCCCCAAATCGTACCGCACGCCCCGTCCGGGATATTCAATCTCCGAAAGTCCCTCGTATTCATTCACCAGATCCCACTGGGCCGGAACACCATTGGCATCTTTCAACGGTTCGGATAGGAACGGGACACCCCAGGAGTCAGTAATGGTCTGGGTATCATTAAAGCTGTAGTCCCGGCTGCGATACAACTTATATCCTTCAAAGTCGTATCCTTTTTCCATACTATCGGGATTAGCCCGGGCGACAAATGGATCGAAGGATTTTTCGGCTTCCGTATCCCAGTAGAGGGTGACCTTGCCATCGCCCGGTACAGCTACGAGATGGGGTTTCTTAGGTGCCTGAGCAAAGCGGTAATCGGATTCGAACACTTGTTGCGAAATTTTGGCGTTGCTCAACAAATCGTCAAAATCCTGCCCCATCAGCAGAGCAATAGAAAAGCGCTTACTTTCGCCCGGCTCCAGGCGGAAAGGACCGGAACCATAAATAAACACATTATCCGCTTCCTGTTTAATAATGGGGGGAGGATCGGTCGGCCGCTGGTTGGGTGTGGACATCACCTGCCACATCAACTCATCATTTTTAGGACGATTGTTTCCACCATATAACAGGGCATTAAAGGAGGTTAAACCCAGCTGATCGGACTCGGCAATATCCAGAAAACCAAAATTGGGTTCACCACCCCAGAAGCGCATTCCATCTTCCCGATGCTCGGAAGTGGGTTCCCCGGGATCCAGCATTCCATTGCCATTAACATCCAGGTAAAACAATTGAGTAGGCTTTCCATCGCCTTCCCCAAAATCTCCGGTACCGGGAATACCATCGACACCCACATCATCAAACTCTTCGTTCCAATCGCCATCTTCATCGCCAGACCAGTGTAAGATCCCCAGATTGGGATCAAAAACAAAGTTTCCCGCATCATTAAACTGGCTTTCGTCAATCATGCCATCGTTGTCGTTATCGACTCCATCATAATCGATTCCCGGACTTTCCAGAAAACGGTAGCCGAAATATCCCGGAACTTTTCCGCCATCGCCACGGAAGTCGTGATCCCAGGCGTACAGCATGTTACGGGTACTTCGGGGAAAATTATTGTTCCAGACGGAAATAAAACCGGCATCATCGTCGGCATAGTCATTGGGTCCCCCGATGTGCGGGTCACCAAACATTCCCAGAAAAACCTTTTCCAGCGGTGTGGGGCTCACGTTGGTGATGGTGTAAACCAAAAAGATAATATCTTCTGCCAGAGGGTTGTTAAACTGAAAAATCCGTACCTGGAGTTCCAGCCCCAATCCACGCATGGTAGAATCGTTCGGATCGGGATAATACGGGAATTCGGCATTATCAAAATCATCCATGACGTAGAAGACTTCCTCATCGGGGGTAGTGGCATCGTCCCCTAAAAATGCAGGCCACACGTAGCGCCCCAGCGTCTCGTTGTACCAGGATTCCGGCCAGCTATCCGGTTTACCGTCAAAATTGCGATCCAGGTCGGAGAAATGAGCCACTTCCTGAGAAGTGGGATCCGAGAACCCCAGTTTGGGCTCCCAGCCCCAGCGCTCTGCCGTACCCGGCTCAAAATCACCATCAGAGAGGCTTAGAAACCCATCATCCACAATATGAAGGGTATCCCCATTTTTCCCTATGACTTCGGCACCCACCAGCGGACCAAACTCGTAAGCATAACCCAGCCCGGAGGGTCCCTTCGGCCACACCAGATCGGCATTGGAATTATCGGCAGTCGGGGTAGAAATCGATCCCTGATTGGTGAGCAGCACCCGAATCTGGTTGCCATTAATAATCGTTTTTTTCAGCACATCGTGTCGTTCATCTTCTTGAAGGGCTTTGGTTTGCAGCTTCCATTGCTTGGAGAACAACTCCCAGCGTTTCTGTGGAGAAAGCTCTTTCAGATTAACCTTTGCCAGTTCTTCAATTCCACCCAGGGCAGAATTCATAAAACTGGTAAAGGTAAATAGTAACGTCAATACCCAAAATACAGCCTTTTTCCTCATAACTTCATCCATTTTATTTATGTTCGATTGTGTTCTCAAATTAAATTTTCCGTTTTATTTAAAACATGAAACTCAATCCCAGACGAATTTTCCGGGGCTCGCTGAGCCAATCTTCCCGTTGGTAATAATTGTCCAGGAAAGATTCCGGGAAGAAATCTTTGGGATTTTCCCGAATGGTATTGCGCAAGTTATTGAACCGATTAGGGTTAATCGATTCATCCAGGCTCCACAAAGAATGACCGGTATTCGTCCAGACGTAAATTTCGTTCATGGTATCGAACAGGTTTTCTACCTGCATGAAAACCGAGAATTTGGTTCCTTTAAATTTGAAGAACTTTTCTGCCCGCATATCCACATTTTTAATCCAGGGGCGGCGTTCGCTATTCACTTCAAATTTAACAGGTTGAATGGAGGAAGGGACACTGGGAGTATAAGGAGTACCCGATTTAATGGAACCGATAAAACTTACCGTCCAGTTTTCCGGTTTGGTAAGCACCAGGGTCGCATTGATGGTATGCGTCCGGTCGAAACTGAGGGGAACCAATTTCTGCGGAGTGGAGCGACCGGTTCGGGTATCCACCGCCAGAGCCAGCGGATCGGTGTAGGAACCCTGACCAACCTGAAAAGTGTAATCCAGCGTAGCCGAGAACAGGCCATGGGGTGAACGTCGTTTTAGTAAAGAAGCGGTAAATCCCTTCACCTTGGCAAATCCGATATTGGTATAAACGTTAAATTCTTTATCAATTGCCACTTCCCCGGCAATTACCCGGCGGTCTTCAATTAAGTCCGTAACATCCTTGTAGAAAATGGTTAAATCCATTTTAATATCATCGGTAAACTGTTGCTGCAATCCCATTTCGTACTGGATACTCCGCTCGGGATTTAAATTGGCATTTCCAAAAGTCGGAACCCGAGCAAAATTGTAATCCACAAAACGGGGATTCCGATAGATGCTACGTAAAATAGGATACTGGTAGAAAATTCCATAAGAAAAGCGAATGACTCCCCGTGAGGTAATGGGGAAGCTCAGGCTAATACGGGGCATCAAACGATGCTTGGGCTCAGCCATTTTTAAGAATTTCGGATTGGAAACGCCTTCATCCACCGTCCCGGCCAGATCGGGATTATATTTGGCATGAGCATTGAAGTATTCATAACGCAAACCGGCATTAAAAATAAAACGGCTGGCTAATTCCATTTTATCCAGAATATAAGCCGAGGCCTGTTCCGGTTTGCGCGTGTAAATCTGGAATTCTGTGTAATTGGGGTTTTTCTCCGGCGTGGGGATGAAGAAGCGCCCCTGGTTGGGACCAATTTCTTCAAACAGCAGGGTGTATCCTTCGTAATCCAGTTTGTGCCGGGCATATTCCCCGCCGAAGCGAATTTCGTGATGGGGAAGCACCTGACTGACAACATCCAGTTTTCCCAGAATCGATATGTTCTCTTCCGTCACGCGGGTTAAATCCGTTCCTCCGGCTACATAATCGGTGGGCCGCAAAAGCTGATTGGTAATGCTGTTTTCATGGCTGGGAACATAGCGCGGATCGTACACATCATCATACACTGCCGTACGTGCCCAGTTCTGGTTTACACCGAATTTAAGAGTGTAAAATGTTTTTTTATTCAGGGTATGCACAATTCCAATGGAATGGCTGGCATTCCAGGATTTGGCTTTAGGTCGGCCATCGGGAGTAAACCGAAAGCGGCGGAAGATATTCACGCCATTGGCATAGCGGTTATACCGATCGGCCATGTCGAAGATTAAATCGTAGGTAATCTTTAATGCAGCGTTAGGTTTCCAGGTTAATTTTCCGGTTAAATTCATAGCCTGGCCGGTAACCATGGGAACAATCTCCCGGTCGCCGCTGGCACCCCGCTTGGCGGGATTGGAATTCAAATAAATCGTGTGATTCGGACCCGGCTCTATCTCCAGCCCATAGGGATCAATTAACATCTTTCCACCATCCAGGTACAGCAAATCGGTTGTCTCGTACACGCGAATTCCGTACAGGTATCCTTTGTAGCTTCGCAATACCCCGGAAGTAAAAAACGTTAATTTTTTATTGGTGAAAGGAACCGGACCACCGAACGTCCATTCCCCGCGCATGGTATTAAAGGGATCAATTTCACCAATATTGAAGAAGACATCATCATGGGTGGAAACATTATCTCCCGTCCAGAAACGGGCTGTACCATGATAGGTGGGACCACCGTCTTTCGTCACATAATTGATAACACCACTCAGAGCATTTCCGTATTCGGCGCTGAAAGTACCCGCCGAAACGGACACCTCTTCCACCGCATTGGTGGCAATTCCCACACCCTGCGAATTTCCAAAGGGATTATTGATGGAAATACCGTTGACCTGATAAGCGATTTCGTTGGAACGTCCGCCGCGGATGTGAATATTTCCCGCGTTATCTACGACCACACCTGCTTGCAGGGCAATTACATCGCGCAAACTGTACAC
>JALWDQ010000721.1:0-2927 GCA_027039625.1 Calditrichia bacterium
GCCCGGCAGAACTGGAGTTTGACCCCAATCATCCTCTATTTCAGGGCATAGAATCGCCGACCCGGGTGTGGATGAGTCACAGCGATCACCTTACCCGGCTACCGGATGGGTTTCGGGTAATTGGGCAAACGGCAAATGCACCCATTGCTGCCATCGAACATCCCGACCACAAAATTTACGGATTACAATTTCATCCGGAGGTTTATCATACCACTCACGGAAAGCAGATGCTCTCCAATTTTTTATATCGCGTTGCCGGACTGCAAGGAGGTTGGTCGGCGGAATCGTTCATCGAAAGCAGTATTCGTAAAATACGCGGAGAAGTGGGTGATAAGCGCGTGTTGTTGGGGTTAAGCGGCGGGGTGGATTCCAGCGTGGCGGCTGTGTTAATTCACCGGGCGATTGGTGACCAGCTTACCTGCATGTTTATCGACACGGGACTGTTGCGCGCCAACGAAGCGCGGGAAGTGGAAACCGTTTTCCGTGAACATTTTCAAATAAACTTGATTTCAATCACTGTATCAAATATGTTCCTCCATAAATTGCGGGACGTAATTGATCCGGAAGAAAAGCGTAAGATTATCGGTCGCACCTTTGTAGAAATTTTTGATCAAGAGTCACGAAAAATTGGCGATTTTGAATATCTGGCGCAGGGCACGCTTTACCCGGATGTCATCGAGAGTGTGAGTTTCAAGGGTCCATCGGCAACCATCAAGTCCCATCACAACGTGGGTGGGTTGCCGGAGAAAATGAAATTCAAATTGCTGGAACCGTTACGGGAATTGTTCAAGGATGAGGTTCGGGAAGTGGGCCGAAAATTGGGATTGCCGGAATCTATCCTCCTGCGGCATCCCTTCCCGGGACCCGGATTGGCGGTGCGGATTATTGGAGAAATTACCCGGGAGCGATTGGAAATTTTACGCAAAGCAGATGCAATCTTCATGGAGGAATTAAAACGATCCAACCTGTACCATCAAATATGGCAGGCATTTGCAGTGTTGCTTCCGGTGCAATCTGTCGGGGTGATGGGGGATGAACGCACCTACGAAAACGTGATTGCGCTGCGTGCGGTAACCAGCACCGACGGTATGACGGCAGATTGGTACGAAATCCCGAAAGAGGTGCTTGGAAGGATTTCGAATCGCATCATTAACGAAGTCCAGGGAATAAACCGGGTGGTTTATGATGTAAGTTCTAAACCCCCGGCAACCATTGAATGGGAGTAAACAGAGGAGTTTATCTATGTGTGGAATTGTTGGGTACATCGGCGAAAAGAATGCGTTACCTATATTAATTAACGGTTTAAAACGGCTGGAATATCGTGGTTACGATTCTTCCGGAATCGCCCTTGTGCAGGGTGATCAGATTGTCATCACGAAGCAGGTGGGTAAAATATCGGCGCTGGAAGGGATTTTGCAACCGGAGAGTATGAACGGAACGCTGGGCATTGCTCACACCCGCTGGGCTACCCACGGCGAACCCACCACTTCCAATGCCCACCCCCATTCCGATTGCACCGGCGATATCGTGCTGGTTCACAACGGAATCATCGAAAATTACGCGGCATTGCGGCAAATGCTCATTGAAAAAGGGCATCATATTAAAACGGAAACCGATACGGAGATCATCGCGCACCTTATTGAGGAATTGTACACGAATGGTACGTCGTTCGAGGATGCCTTCCGTATGGCTCTAAACGAACTGGAAGGTACCTACGGACTGGCTTTAATTACCCGGCACGACCCCGATAAAATCTACTGTGCCCGGAAAGGGAGTCCGCTGGTGGTGGGAATTGGAAATGGGGAATATTTTGTGGGTTCCGATGCTACGGCACTAATTGCCCATACGCGTAATGTATTTTACATGGAAGATGGAGAAATTGCTATCATCAGTCGGGATGGATTTGTAACCAAGACCATCCAGAATCAGGTGGTTCATAAAAAAATAGAGAAAATTAGTTTCGATCTGGAGCGCATCGAGAAGGCGGGATTTCCGCATTTTATGCTCAAGGAAATTTACGAGCAGCCTAATACCGTTGCCGATGCTATGCGCGGGCGCCTTATTGAGGAGGAAGGGGTCGCCAAATTGGGTGGTTTAACCCCCATTTTACACAATGTGTTGCGCGCTCGAAAAATTTTCATTACCGCCTGCGGCACCAGTTACCATGCGGGACTGATTGGCGAGTATATGATTGAGGAATATTGCCGCATACCGGTGGAAGTGGAATATGCTTCGGAGTTTCGCTATCGCGACCCGATTATTGAGGACGACAATCTGGTGATTGCCATTAGCCAGAGTGGAGAAACTGCGGATACCCTGGCGGCATTGCGAGAAGCCAAGCGCAAAGGTGCCACCGTAATGGGCATTGTAAACGTGGTGGGTTCCACCATTGCACGGGAAACCCACGGCGGAACCTACATCCACGCCGGACCGGAAATTGGGGTGGCATCGACCAAAGCGTTTACCTCCCAGGTTACCGCGCTTACCCTGCTCACCTTAATGATTGCCCGCACCAAGCGCATGTCCGCCGAAGAAGGGCGCCGAATTGTGAAGGAAATGAAGAAATTGCCGGAAAAAGTGGAGCAAGCACTGAAGGTGGATCCCATTGTTCGGGAGATTGCGGCAGAATTTAAAGATAATCGCAACTTCCTGTATTTGGGACGTGGCTATAATTACCCCGTTGCTCTGGAGGGTGCACTGAAGCTGAAGGAAATTTCCTACATCCATGCCGAAGGGTATCCCGCTGCGGAAATGAAACACGGCCCCATTGCGCTGATTGATGAAGATATGCCGGTGGTGTTTATTGCCATTCAGGACAGCACTTACGACAAGATTGTGAGCAATATCGAAGAAGTTAAAGCCCGGCGTGGACGAGTTATTGCGGTGGTTTCTGAGGGAGATACGAAAATCGAGAAACTGGCAGATTA
>JALWDQ010000722.1:0-2924 GCA_027039625.1 Calditrichia bacterium
CGAACCCTTCATCCTGCGTAAAAACGATTTTCTGGAGCCGGAAGAAGTCCTGCGCAAAGGCATTGGACTGGCAGTGAGCTTCCGGGGCACCTCGCTGGGGGCCGAGGGGGTGGATGCCGTGGCAGCTTACCTCTCCCTGCAGCAGGATGGTTCGGCGTATCTGCTCTCCGGACTGGCGGAGAATGGCCAGGGAATGCGCACCACCTACTCCATCATCGCCGCGGAAGTGCTGGGCATTCGCCCCGAGGATATTTACTATCTGGACCTGGACACCGGCTACGTGGCGGACAGCGGTCCCACAGTGGCATCCCGCGCCACGCTGATGGGCGGCGGGGCAACCAAAGCGGCTGCCGAAACCCTCCGCGCCCGACTGGAAGAGCTGCTGCGGCGCAAATGGAAGCTCCCTCCGGATACCCGCTTCGTCTTCCGGGAGCGCACGGTGTTTCCGGAAAAGCAACCGGAGCGGAAAATTGCCTTTGCGGAACTTTGCAACATGGCCTATTGGGAAGGGGTAAACCTGGCCACCATCGGATGGTACAACGCTCCCAAAGTGCACTGGGATGAATCGGTGGGTCAGGGACCGGCTTATTTCACCTACGTGTACGGCTGCCAGGTGGCGGAAGTCACCGTAAACATGGCGACCGGCGAGGTGTACGTGGATCGCGTGGTGGCAGTGCACGACCCCGGCACGGTGATTAACCTGCTGGGTGCCCGGGGACAGGTGTACGGCGGCGTTACCCAGGGTGCCGGTTACGGGCTGTGGGAAGAAATCAGTGTGGATCACGGTTTCATCCGAGAACTGAACTTTGACCAGTACCTCATCCCCACCGCCAAGGACATCGGGGAAATCGTCCCCATTTTTATTGAGGGAGAGGATCAGTACGGTGCCTGGGGAGCCAAATCGCTGGGCGAGCCCACGCTGGAGCTCACTGCGGCTGCTATTGCCAACGCCGTGCGCAACGCCACCGGCAAGCGCTTTTTCCATCTTCCTTTGAATCTGGAAGAGGTGTTGCTTACACGTAAACTGTATCCCACTTCAAAACGGGGGAGCGCCTGATGATACCGGAGATTGAATACATCAAACCGAACAATTTGCAGGAAGCGCTGCAGGCGCTTTCCGAAAACGGAGAGACCGCCCGCGTTATCGCCGGAGGAACGGACATCATTCCCGGATTTCACATCAACTCCCGGCGCTTTCGCGATATCAAAGCGCTGGTGGACATCTCTACCCTGCCGGAAGTGACCGCCATCCGGGAAGAAACCGATGGCCTGCACATCGGCGGTGCAGCGACGTTTACGGAGATTGTGAAACATCCGGTCATCCGGGAAAAATATCCTTTACTGGCAGATGCCGCCGCCCAAATCGGCAGCGTGCAGATTCGCAATCGGGCCACCATCGCCGGGAATTTCGTGAACAACGCTCCCTGTGCGGATAGCGTACCGCCTCTGCTGGTGTACGATGCACAGATTACCATACGCTCCGTTACCGATGAACGGCAAATGCCTCTGGGCGATTTTCTGGTGAAACCCTACCGCACCCAATTGCAACCGGAGGAAATCGTTACAAACATCTTTTTGCCACCGGTACCGGAAGGCTACCACGGGGAATTTTACAAACTTGGACGCCGGCGGGGAGTGGCCATCAGTCGCATTACCCTGGCGGTGCTGGCGAAGATGCAGCAGGGAGTTATTGAGGACATCCGTATTGCCTCCGGCGCGGTAACGCCCATCGGGGCACGATTCCCGGAATTAGAGAAAATGGCGCGCGGTCGCCCCCCCGAACCGGATTTCCTGAAAGAACTGGCCATTCAGTTGGGAGAGCAGATTTTACAGCGCACCGGCCTGCGGTGGTCTTCCGCCTACAAACTCCCGGTGGTGCAGCAGGTGTTTTACCAGTTGTTGCGTCGGGTTTGCCAATGATTTTTTTGACAGGATAAACAGGATAGACAGGATGAGAAAAACCGGAAACTGAAAACTGGAAAAATAGGAAAGAGAGAATAAAGAATGCATGAATATAAATACATAAATCGATTTTCTGAATGAATTGCATTTAATTCGTAATATTCATGTGCTTCGTATGATTCATGGGCTAAAAAAGAGGTTTCGATGAAATCAATAAACATTCAATTCACCGTCAATGGTAAAAATGTTTCACTGGCGGTTCCATCTAATAAACGCCTACTGGACGTCCTGCGTGAAGACCTGGGACTAACCGGCACCAAAGAGGGATGCGATGTGGGCGAATGCGGTGCCTGCACGGTGGTGATGAACGGAAAGGGGGTGCATTCCTGCCTGGTGCTGGCCGCCCAGGCGGATGGTGCGGAAATCATCACCGTGGAAGGTCTGGCACAGAACGGCGAACTGCATCCCCTGCAGAAGAACTTCCTGGAATACGGTGCCGTGCAGTGCGGATTCTGCATTCCCGGCATGCTGATGTCCTCTTACGCCTTGCTGCAGGAGAATCCCCGCCCGGATGCCGAGGAAATCAAAGAAGCCATTGCCGGTAACCTGTGCCGCTGTACCGGGTACAAACAAATCATTCAGGCGGTAGAAGCCACCGTGGATGCCGGGGAATGAGGATAGTGAAATAGTTAGAAAAATCAACCCGAGCGCAACGCGCTCGCACATGGGTAATCTGGTATAAACCCCCAGAAACAAAAGCATTTACCAATATTCTCAACCTTGAAAAACCATTTAGGAGAAAAATACCGATCCCAGGGCAAAGCCCTGGAGCTACCTTTCTTATTCATCCTCTATATCCGAAAGAGATTCTTCACCCCGCCTGCGGCGGGGTTCGGAATGACAGAAACACTGCCCCCTGTCATTCTGAGGAGTCCCGCAACGCGGGACGACGAAGAATCTCTATTTCTCTTCGTTCCAATCGTAAGAGATTCTTCACCCTCGCTACAAGCGAGGGTTCAGAA
>JALWDQ010000723.1:0-2922 GCA_027039625.1 Calditrichia bacterium
GTTCAAACGAGCCATAACCATTATTGGTGCCCGCCAGCGAATCCAGATTCTTCCAGGAGCCATCACTGGCTTTATACTGAACGAGTACATATTCGCCAATTTCCAGATCCTGTTCCGATTTCCAGAAGGAGAATTGCATATCCGAGAGACCGGTCATATCAATCAAAGCAGTTACCGCTTCGTCATGACCGGAGGACTCCCCGGAAATTTCCATCATATACGGATCGGAAGGTAGGGGATAGGGGAATGTTCCCGTAGCAACACCATTAATATCAATGATCTGGGGATTTCCCATGAAACTGACCGGATCCCAGTACATGGGATCAAAAGTGGTAGTCGCAAACGGTTCATACCATGGCGGAGTAAAAGTTTGAATGGTATAGCCAAAACCGCTTACCGGAATGACCAATAAATCTTCCGAACCGTTAGTTCCATCATGATCCACCGTAATATTTGCGGTAACGTTGCCATAAGTAGTAGGCACATACGCAATGATAAAGGTATCGCTAGCCGTGGAAGCAATGGAAGTAGGAACATCCCATACCTGGAATTCCGGATTATCGGAGGTAATGGATGTAATATTTAACACTGAACCACCTGCATTCGTCAATACCACATCCACAGTGGCAGTATCGCCCAGGGATACTGTACCGAAATCGTAGCTACTAATGGAAGAATAGACCAAACCACCCGGATAATACCAGCGAGGCGGTAAAACAATATCGTCCATATAGAAGCTGGAGCCCGAAGTATTGCCAACAGGATAATAGTAATGCCATCCGATACGGACATTATCGTTGCCTACATAGGCCGAGAGGTCAAAGCTCTGATAGCGCCAGGTAGAACCGTGATTGACGACTTTACCAATTACCGTCCAGGTTTGCAAATTATCGGTGCTTACCAGCACTTCCACTGTATCGTCCCCGGAGCTGGTTCCTTTGTACCAGAAGCCCATTTCGGCACTACCGCTCAACGAAGAGAGATCGAGACGTGGGGTCCAGACATACGTGGTATCTTTACCGTTATATCCGCTTTTCCACATTCCCTGATAGCCCCAATGCGGATTATAGGTTGTATATCCCCAGAGCCCAATAAGGGTGAGATTATATCCTGTTGGAGACCACCAATCGCTATACGGCAGCTCCATATTCAAGGTCCAGTAATCAGCCGGAGCCGTTTGCAGAGTAACTCCCACGGTATCGGGGCTGGAGGCCGCATCGCTGATGAATTCCACCCAACTGGTATCCATACCGGCAGCGGAAGGAGTCCAGGTAACCCACACACTATCGGTAGCACCCGCCGGGATGGTCAGTGTACTGGGAGACACGGTAATATCGGGATTTCCGGTATTGATTTGAGAAATGTTCAAATCACCACCGCCCGTATTGCTGATGTAGATCTTACCCGTTACACTTTCGCCCACTGTGGGAATTCCCATATAAGCTTCGTTTAAAGAAACCGATGTGTAAGGAGTGGTAAATACCGGTGTCGGGGGGACATAAATTTCCGGACCGCTGAAATCATCTACATACAGATAAAATGCATCCACCGAGGGGCAAATTACGGCCACATACACCACACTCCCGGCATAGGGGGAAAGATCGTATGCGTACTTTTCCCAGGTAGTGGAAAGATTGGTGTAACTTCCCAGAGTCACGGTAAAATCTGCCGAATCCACACCGGTAGTGGACAGCTTAACAATCATATCCTCTGGCCAGGAGCTGGAATAGGACCGAGCCCAGAAAATAAGCGAGTCACCCGATTGAGGTGCCAGCGGAGGCGTTATTAACCAGTCGTTACACCCCGTGGTGTTGTAATGCACCCGAGCAACATAATTACCGGAATGCGCAGAAGAAGTATAATAAGCCTCCCACTGATAACCATCCCCATCAAAATCATAAATGGTCCAATCCACAGGGATGGCACCGCTTTCGAAGCCCTCATCCAGAGTGCTTCGTGTTCTGCTGGCCTGATAAGCTTCTACCCGTGAAGTAATCGATACCCTGGTCGGCATCTGTGCCGGCGAACCGTCCTTGTCCTTCAGGGTCTCAGTTACTTCTGGTAAGGCAAAACTTACCATCAGCAGAACTGCTAAGAGTACAACCCATACACGTTTGCTCATATACGTACCTCCATCAATTAATTATTTGAGATATTATTAATTATGATAATCTCCTACTAATTTGCATTATAAAAGACCATTCTCACTGAAATGCACAAATATTCCCGATAGTAAAAGTCGGCGAGTTCAACAAACGGATGATATTTTTCCAGCACCCCTTCATGGTAAATCATAATATATTTATTTTTTCCTTGAAATCAAGATGTTTTTCACTCTATCATAACAAAAACCGCGGGGTTCCGGGGTTATGCAGCAGAAAAATACCATCATATTTTCGCCCCTCCTGCTGGGAATCATTTCCCTCATACTTCAAGTACTCTTTTTACGGTTCTATCTGGATATCTTTCTGGGCAACGAGTTAATGATTGGTACGGTTTTTTCAGTGTGGTTAATTGGTACAGCCATGGGTTCCCTTTTCTTCGATCGTTTGCATCTGCTTCGCTACTCACCCATTTTTCTCTTTGCCACCATTTTCCTTTTCATGTTTTCTTATCTTTTAATCAATCTGGCTCCCCTCCTTTTCCACCTCATTCCGGGAACATTTCCCGACTTTCGCCAATCACTTTTTATTCTTCTGATTTCCCTTTTGCCCACCGCATTTTGTGTCGGGACTCTTTTCCCATTTATCATTCAGGTAGTTAAAAACACGGATGGTGAGCCTATTTCGCAACTGGTCATCAGAGCATATCGTTACGAAAGTCTCGGGGCTTTTTGGGGTGCTTTTATTCTTAACCTTATTTTCTTCAATTGGTTAAGCGGGTTTCAGATTTTAATGATCGTGCTGGCAGGCACCTTAATTA
>JALWDQ010000724.1:0-2910 GCA_027039625.1 Calditrichia bacterium
AAGCAGTGGTGGTGCCTCACTTCATTCCACACCAGATTCCCATGGAAATGCCCGATACCATGGGAATTTTTCCGGTGGAGGAGCTGGAGCCGCGTCTTCCCGAAAACAAAATCGACAATGCCGAACTCGGTTTTCGGCTGCAATCTGCTCTGTGGAATGTGGATTATTCCCTGAGCTACTACCGCGGGCACGACAAATTCCCTTCGGTACGGATGACCTTCGACCCCATGCAACATCTCTTTTACCAGCAAACCGAGTACCATCCTTACCACGTTTTCGGTGGGGATTTCGTGACCACTTTCAATAAATTTGCTTTAAAGGGGGAAGCTGCTTACTTCCTGACTGCCGACCGGGATGGGAAAGATATTTTCATAAAAAATCCCCATCTACAGTACGTGGTGGGGATGGATTATCTGGGGATTAACGATCTGACGTTAAACCTGCAATTTGTGCAAACCATTCTATTCCGCTTCGACGAGGCGTACGAACGGAGGCAGTATCAGCAACTGGGAATGCCTCTGAATATGCTACCGGATGCCCACACGGAATCTCTCTCCAGCCGGATTCAGTACCAGCTGGCAGATTTTACCACGTTCCAGCTCATTACGGTGTTGAATTTGAAAGATAAGGATTACTTCCTCCTGCCCATTTTAAATTACGCTTTTATGGATGGGTTGAACATTTACGCCGGGGCGACGATTTTCAACGGACCGGAAGATAGTGTATTCGGGAAAAATAAAGCGTATTCCCGTGCTTTTCTGGAAGTGAAATACAGCTTCTAATCGGTTGGAACAAAAATGGGGGCACAGCTCTTTGTCAAGAGATGGATAAAAATTCCTTCAGGAAATTCTTCGTGCTGCTATTACGCGGCGCTGGAATCTGGTTATTCCGGTACCCAGGCCGTTTATTTGACAGGCACATTTCTGGCTAATAGAGCATTTTGAGGTGTTCCCGGTGATTTTGTAAGCTTACTACACAAGCTACTATACATCCACATTTAACAATTCAAAAATTATCTCGACGGACGAGATTAAAAGGCGTCATGTTCTCTTTTCTAAAGTCAAAAAAACATAGTATTGGAATCATTATCAATTAAGCCAATGAGGTAAAATATTTCAAAAGGAATAAATCAAGCTCAAGTTAAAAACGGTGTTAAAATTATCGTTTCCTTCCCGGTCACGATCCCGGTCGTTGTCGTAATTGGCCAGGAACTGCACCTGCCAGTGTCGGGCAAAGGGGATGATACCCACCCCCTGCACCGTGTGAATTCGGCGATTGCTGTATATGCTAAGAAAATCGGAAGGAATAAGATAGGGATAGGTGCGCAGCGTGAATTGATAACTCAGGTTCACCATCAAACCGGAAGTATTTAACAGTTCAATGGTGAAAAGAACACCCTGCGCCTTGTAATTTTCCTGCCGAATTAAGGCACTCTGCGAGCCGGAAGAGCTGTAATGGGCTTCACTCTCGCTTACATATCCCAGTCCCACCGCATTGTAATCTCCAAAATAATATCGCAAAGAAACCGCCCCGGAGTAAAAACGAAAATTGGAATGGGAAACATCCGGAGAAATGTAACGGCGATCTTCACCCTCCAGACGCACAGCGATACCAAATGGATAGTAAATGGGGACTTCTCCCAGCAAATTGGGGATGAGCGCTCCATAGGTGTTTCCGGTAGTGGAAGACGCCAGCCGACTCCGAAACTGGCGGCGATTGTAGTACACTTCCACCGTCAAATAGCGGTTGTAATCCTGCCGACGGGTAAATTCCAGATGCGGTTGAATTTGCACATAGCGCAAACCCAGCACCTGAGATTCCTGGTACATCTCCGGGCGAAAGCTAACTTCCAGGTAAGTGAATGGTGAAAAATAGTGCTGATATCCCAGATTCACCTCTGCCTGGAGTACATCACCATAGGAAGAATCCGTAGGGAAATGATGTTTGGCTCGGGCCAATCCATAAAATAGAAGCTGATCACCTGTCCCCACCAACCGGTTAAAAGTGCCGCGCAACTGTCCCTCCACAAAGCTCCCCCGCGCCTGATGATGCAGCCAGTAGAGATTGACCTCTCCATCTACCTTCCAGAAAAAGGGAGAAAAAGTGGAACCGAGAGAAAACAGGGAGCTGGCCTGCACCAGCACCTGATCTGCCCGAAAATACTGGTAACTCTGGTAAGACACCCGGGGAGAGAAGGTTCCATTGTGGGTCAGGCGCAGGGAAAGAAAGGGATTGCTCAACTGCTCCACCACCACGCTGTCGTTTTCCAGCAAAACCATTTCGTACTCCTGCCGGGAATAATCTACCCCGGTTTCCAGGCTCCATTGCCAGCGGGGTAATGAAGTGGGAAAAAGAGTGGGAGAAAACTCCAGCGGTTCATCTGCAAAGGTGGTGGAAGTAAATTCCTCGCCACGAGGATCCTCCCCCGAAAGAGAAGCACTCAATTCATCCAGTATTTCCAGAGCCGTCTGGTAATCGCCCAGGGCGGCAAAATATTCCGCTTCTTCTTTCAGTAAAAGAAATGTACTATCTGGAGCGGTGGTTGTGTGCAGGAGAAAATTAATCTGAATTAATCGGGACTGATAGGCTTCTTCCCGCAGAGCGGAATTCAAGGAATCACTTAAACCCGGTGTATCCTGTGCCAGAAGAGGAATCACCATAAACAACAGCACGCCCCAACTAACCATCCAGCTCCTACAATGTAAGCGTACTTTCTTCATTTTTTTCATTATCGGAATTCAAACTTTCTGCTTATACAACCTGTTTTTCTTTGTACCATTCAAAAAACTGCCCGGATGGTATCACACCCGGGCAGCATGGAGGAGGTTGATGCGTGTGAGAAGATTACTTACTTAACACAACCCGATAAGGACAACCCCAGGTCGCAGAATTGTAGGGATAGGTCTGCTC
>JALWDQ010000725.1:0-2910 GCA_027039625.1 Calditrichia bacterium
AATATTTCTGATTTTGATTATTTTTTGGAATTTGAGATTTGTTATTTGGAATTTCTTTTTCATTGCATCCTTTGCGCATTCTCTGCGTACTCTGCGGTTAATCTTATTTAACCACAAAGATCACAACGGAGTCGCGAAGGGCGCAAAGGTTGTCGTATTAAATTCAAATGGTGAGATTCTTCACCCTCGCCTGTGTCGAGGGTTCGGTTCAGAATGACAGAAACACCACCCCCACTGTCATTCTGAGCGTAGCACCAGCGGAGCGAAGAAACTCTATTGTCGTGTATTAGTGGATTAACCATTGGTAAAAACAACCCGAGTGCGAAGCGCTCAAACATGCACTCCCAGAGCCCTGTCCGCTCGCGGAGTCCTATGGACAGGATCACATGGATGGGCAGCATCCTGTTGGAATGATAGCCCGGCTTGCAGCCTCATTGGAAAGAGCCATCCTGCAAGGGCTAAAATCCACCTAACTCACAAATTCCATTTGTGGGAATGGATTTTTCTCAAAAAAAACTTGCTTCAACAGAAAATGAATCCTATTATTTGCCTCATTTTTAACGGCTGTTCCCGAAAAAAACGAGGTGGCAAGATTGGAATCCATTTTAAATCAAATTATAGAATTTCTGGAATCGCGAAATCACTTTTTAATTACTGCCCACATGAATGCCGACGGCGATGCCTACGCTTCGGTACTGGCAATGGCCTACGTGCTTCGGAAAAAACACAAGAACTACGTTATTGTGTTTCATGATGAACAAATCGATTCGAAATACAGCTTTTTGCAGGGATTTGAAGAAATTACCCCTTACTCCCGATTCTCCGGTGCTACCATCGAGGCTGCCATCATCCTGGATGTGCCCAGTCGAAAACGCATTGGTGACCCTGCCAACCTGCTTCCCGCCCCGGATTCCTGTTTGAAAATTGACCATCATCCTTTTGAGGAAGAAATTGCTCATATCAATCTGGTCGATACCAACGCCAGTTCTACCAGTCAGTTAGTGTACGAAGTGGTTTCAAAGTACGGTATCGAAATGGATGAAGCGCTGGCGACCCAGCTTTTTACCGGAATCATGTACGACACCGGACGCTTTTCCTTTTCCAACACCCGCCAGCGGGACTTCGAAATTGCGGCCCATCTCCTCCAATACGGAGTCAATCCCAGCGAAATTGCCAATCGCCTCTTCTTCGAAAATTCCTACGAATCCATGAAAATTATTGGATACGGACTGGCCAATATGGAATCCGTGCTTGATGGAAAGCTGGCCATCATCTTTCTTCCGCTGGACATCATGGAGCAAAACAACCATTCCGAAATCGAAGAACTGGCCAATTACAGTGTGTCTGTTCGGGGAGTAGAGGTGGGATTGTTTATTCGGGAAGTAAAACCCAATTATTTTAAAATAAGCTTTCGTTCCAAAGGGCGGGTGAATGTAAATGCCATCGCCCGGATATTTGGCGGAGGAGGCCATCTTCACGCAGCCGGGTGTCGCTTTACCGGCACTTACCAGCAGTTACGGGAGCAGTTAATTCAGGAGGTGAAAAAGCACCTGTGAAAAACACCGGAGCACAGACCATTATTCCCGTACTGGCTGCCATTATTGAGGATGAAACCGGACGGGTGCTAATTGCTCAGCGGAAAGCAGCGCTTTCGCAGGGGGAGTTGTGGGAATTCCCCGGTGGGAAAATTCGTCCCGGTGAATCACCCGAATCGTGTTTACAAAGGGAAATTGCCGAGGAATTGGGGTTAAATATTGAAGTAACCTCCATTTTTGCTGCCACCAGCTTTTCTTATTCGGATAAACACATTTGTCTGGTGGCTTACAAGGCGCGTTTATTGGGCGGAAGTCTACATCTTACCGATCATCAGGACGTGCGCTGGGTAGCCCGAAGAGAGCTCCTCTCTTACCCACTCTCGGCAGCCGATGTCCCCATCGCAAAGAAGTTGATTGAATCGGAGTAAACCATCATGGAGAAACTGGACATATCCATTGCACCGGATTGTAAGGAGCTGGTTCGCCTGGGAGTGTTACAATTCGCAAATTTAACCTGCCAACCTAAAAATGAAGCACTCTGGGAACAGATTCGTCAACTGGAAGAAAAATACCGCTCTCAATTTACCACTCCCTCTCAGGCGCTGGATCTGCTAAAACCCGCTCGCAAGCTGTACTATGCCATCGGTATGGAACCCACACGCATTCGTCCCTCCTCCGAGGCGCTTTTCCGCCGGGTGATTAAACGGAAACCGCTCTACCAAATTAATTCCATAGTGGATACCGGCAATTACTGCTCTCTGGCTTATCTGTTACCCATTGGGTTGTATGATGTGGCTAAAATCCGGGGTAAGGTAGTGATTCGCAAAGGAGAACCGGGGGAAAGTTATCCGGGAATTGGTAAAGACGAGATTCACCTTACCGACCGACTTACCGTGGCGGATGAGCTGGGCGCTTTTGGGAATCCCAGTGCCGACAGCATGCGCACTTCCATTGATTTAAATACCCGCAATGTGTTGATGATTATTTTCGCCCCTGCGAACTACCCGGAGGACAAAATGGGATTACATCTGGATTTCTCCGCCAGCGCCATGTTGCATTTCCATCCTGGGGGAGAGCTTATCCGGAAGGACATATTACCGTGAATTTTTTGAGGATACAATTGCGCACTGAGATCAGAGAAGGGTTCATGAATAATCCACACATATCGGAATAAAATCATCAAATCTATTATTTTTACTCGTCAGCTTTTCCTGTCAACCTGTGCGAACCACATCCCATATTCTTTTAATCCCTTACTTTACTTCAGAGACGCTGATGCGATTCTTACCCCCTTCTTTGGAGCGGTACAATGCCTGATCTGCAATTTTCACCAGAACATCCGGTTCGATACTGTCCCGGGGATAGCTGGACACAC